>JANMKO010000152.1:0-5569 GCA_031372085.1 Betaproteobacteria bacterium | reverse complement strand
GCGCTCCAGCACAAGCCATCGAACGCCCGCACTCCGGAAGCCCAGCAAATTCCGCAACGAGCCGAATGCCGATGATCGATAGCCGGTTGTGTTCGTCTACAAACGCTGAGCGCGGGCCGCGCCCGCCCTCCCCATGCCCAGGCCGCTCACCAAGGCAATCGCTGGCCGTCATAAGCCACAAAACTGCCGCTGTCGGCCGGCGTCAAGCTGTCGATCACCGCCAGCATCTGGGCGGCGGCCTGGTCTGCCGGGCGGCCAATGGCGTCGCCCTTGAACGGCTTTGACAGCGCCGACGCCACGGTGCCCGGGTGCAGCGCCACCAGCACCGCCTGCGGCTGGCTGCGGCGCAGCTCGATGGCCGCCGTCTTGACCAGCATGTTGAGCGCCGCCTTGGACGCCCGGTAGCTGTACCAGCCGCCCAGCCGGTTGTCGCCGATGCTGCCCACCTTGGCCGAGACCAGCGCCAGCACGCCGCGCTGGCGGCACAGCAGCGGGCTGAAGTGGCGCAGCAGCAGCGCCGGGCCGAAGGTGTTGGCCTGGAAGGTGGCCCGCAGTTGCGCCAAGTGCAGATCGCCCAGCTTTTTTTCGGGCATGAAGCCGGGCCCATGCAGCAGGCCGGCGGCGTTGATCACCAGGTGGAACGGCGCCTGGCCGGCCAGCACGGCGGCGGCGTGCACGATGCCGGTCTCGTCGTCAAAATTGATTGGCGGATCAGACTGGCGGTGCAGGCCCAGCACCGTGGCACAGGCCGGATCGGCCGCCAGCTGGCGCACCAGGCCGCCGCCGATGGCGCCGGACGCGCCGATCACCAGCGCCCGGTAGCCCGCAGGGAATGACGCCAGGCTCAAACCGGGGGCGCCTGCTGGCTTACTTGACGGTGATGCTGATGGTCTGGCTCATCGGCTGGCCATAGCTCTGGTGGGCGCCGTTGGCAAATTGTGCGGTGAGCTGGTAGTTGCCGGGCGGCAAGGTGACTTCGGTCTCGGTCTGGCCTTTGCCAAAGTGCAGGCTGCGGTCACTGAAAGGCACGGATTGCCCGGCAGGCACCGGGCCGCCATTGATCAGCAGATGGTGGTGGCCGCTGTTGGCCACGATTTCACCGGCCGGTGCCACGCTCATGCCCTTGACACCGAAGCGCACCTTGAACGGGCTGCTCACGGTGGCGCCGTTGGCCGGCTCGACCAGCGACACCGACGGCGCCGGCCCGGCCATGCCGGCGCAGCCGGCCAGCAGCAGCGTGGCGGCGGCCAGCGTGACCCGAGGCAGCCAACGCCAGGGCAGCCGGCGCAACAAGGTGGGGGTCATGGTCGGTACTCCGGGGGGGGCTTGGGGTTGAGGGGGCGCTGGCCGGGCGCACAGGGTGCGCCAACGGCGGCTGGATCATATTGGCGCGCCGGGCGCCGCTGGCACGGGCCGCAAAAAGCCCTGCACCGCCGCCAGGCCCAGCGCCGGCTGCTCTTCTTGCGGCAGGTGGCCCACGCCCGGCAGCACCACCCGGGTGGCGTGCGGCAGGGCCGCCAGGTAATCGGCGGCGTTGGCCACCGGGATCATCGCGTCGCGCTCACCCCACAGCAGCAATGTGGGCGCCTGGATGCGGCGCAACCACGGCACGGGATCGACCAGCACCGCCTGCTGCAAGCGCTGCAGCAGTGCGTCGCGCCCACCCGGGGCGCGCATCAGGTCGTGGTAGCGCGCCGTCATCGCGTCGCTCAGCGTGGCCGGGTCGGCATAGGCGGGCAGCAGGCTGTGGCGCAGCGCGGCGCGTGGCAGGGCATAAGGCAGCGCGTAACGCATCCACTGCATCACGGCCGGCAGCGCGGGCTTTTTGCCGTACTCAAAGCCCGGGCTGGCAAAACCGTGGGGCGCCAGCAGCACCAGTTGGTCTACCCGGCCGGGGTGCTGGGCGGCAAACGCCCACGCGATGCGCCCGCCGATGGAGTGGCCCAGCACACTGGCCCGGGCCACGCCGCGAGCGTCCATCAGCGCCAGCAGCAGTTGCTGGCTGCGTGCGTCGGAGTAATCGCCCGTCGGGTCGGGCGCGCTCAGGCCGCTGCCGGGCCAATCCAGCCGGATCACCCGGCGGTCTTTGGACAAAGCCTCGGCCCAGGCATCCCAGGTGTGCAGGCTGGCGCCAAAACCGTGCAGCAGGATCAGCACCGGCGCCTGGCGCGGGCCGGTGTCGCGCACATGCAGGCGCACACCGGCAACGTCCACCAGATCACCCGGCGCGCGCAGGTAGCGGGCTTGCAGCGTCGCGCGGTCCAGGTCGGGCGTCCACAGCCAGGCCAGCACGCCGGCCAGCAACAGCAGCGCCACGGCGGCAACGATGGGCCACTTCATCGGGCTGCGCCGGGCCACAGGCGGTGGCAAGTGCGGGCGCTTGGCAGCGTCAAGTGCTCTCTCGCTGCTCGATGTGGAAGGGGATGCGTTGCGTCTCGGGCGCCAGGCGTTGCCCGCTGCGCAGCGCGGCGATGGCGCGCAGCAGCAATTCACCGGCGGCCTGGCCGATGGCCGCGCAATCCACCGCCACCGTGGTCAGCCGTGGGTGGCAGTTCTTGGCCACCTCAAAATCACCAAAGCCGGCAATCGCGATGCGCTGCGGCACCGGCCAGCCCAGCCGCTGGCAGGCGGTGAGTGCGCCGAATGCCGACAGATCAGACACACACACCACCGCGTCCACCTCGGGCCACTGCTGCAGCAGTTGCTGCACCGCTTGCGCGCCTTGCGCCATCGATATCGGCGGCTGGCCAAAGCTGATCACCCGGCCGGCCGGCAGGCCCAGCGCATCGATCGCCTGGGCATAGCCCAGCCGCCGGTCAGCGCCCCGGGTGTCGCGGTTGGACGTGCCGCCGATGAAGCCGATGTGGCGGTAGCCCTTGCCGTGCAGGTGGTGCACCAGCGCGGCGGTGGCGGCGGCGTTGGAGAACCCGACGGTGTGCTCGATGGGCTGCGCCGGCAGATCCCAGGTCTCGACCACCGGGATGCCGGCGGCGCGCAGCATGGCCCGGGCCGCCGGGGTGTGGCTGCCGCCGGTGAGGATCACGCCCTCGGGCCGGCGCATCAGCAGGGTGCGCAGCAGCTGCTCTTCGGCCTCTACCCGGTAGTCGGATGTGCCCAGCAGCAGTTGCAGGCCGCCGGGCGCTATGGCTGCGGTGACGCCTTGCGCCGTCTCCGAGAAATTGCTGTTGTTCAGCGACGGGATCAGCGCCGCGACAAACCCGGACCGCTTGCTGGAGAAGGTGCGCGCCGTCTGGTCGATCACATAGCCCATCTGCTCACAGGCCAGCAGGATGCGCTGGCGCAGCGCCTCAGACGTGCTGCGCTCGCTGCGCGCCGAGCGGTTGAGCGCGCGCGACACCGTCATCTTCGACACCCCCACCTGCGCCGCCACGTCGGCCATCGTGACGCTGCGCCGGGCGCTGGCGGGCGGGGGTTTGGCAGCCATGGGGCGGGTGATCAGCGGGGTGGGTTCAGCGCGGCGGCACGGCAGCCGGTGCGGCCGCGCCAGACAAGGTATCGATAACGCAACAATGCCGGCAAAAGCATTTCAAAATGCAGGCGGTTGCGCTGAATCATAGAGGCAGCCAGGCGCACGGGCGGCCCCGGGAAAAGCCTAGTTACCGGTAACCGTGATCGTGCCAGACTGCGCCGGATGGACTTGCAAGTCTTTGACCCCCGTTTTGCCGACATCGCCCGCAGCGCCAGCGCGCTGACCCGGCTGTGCACCGGCGCGGTGTGGAGCGAGGGCCCGGTGTGGATGCGGGAGGACGCCTCGCTGCTGTGGAGCGACATCCCCAACAACCGCATGCTGCGCTGGCATGCCGATACCGGCATGACCGTGTGGCGCGATGCGGTTGACTACACCAACGGCCATGCGCGTGAAGCCGACGGCGCGCTGCTGCATTGCTCGCACGGCCAGCGGGCGGTGGTGCGCACGCGCTTCTGCGCCACGGACGGGCCCGATGCCGGCGCCGGTTTGCAGGCGCTGGCTGATGAGATCGTGGTGGATCGCTACCAGGGCCGGCGCCTGAACTCACCCAACGACATCGTCGTCAAATCCGACGGCACGCTGTGGTTCACCGACCCGCCCTACGGCATCCGGTCCGACTACGAGGGCCACCAGGCCGAGAGTGAGCTGGGCAAGCACTACGTCTTCCGCTTCAACCCCGCCACCGGCGTGCTGCGCATCGTCAGCGATTTTTTGCAAGAGCCCAACGGGCTGGCGTTTTCACCCGATGAATCGCTGCTGTACGTGTCTGACACCTCGGCCGCCAACCGCACTGACGGCGGCGGCCACCACCACATCGTGGCTTTTGACGTGCCCGGCGGGCAAGACCTGGCCAACCCGCGCATTTTTGCGGTGATCGCGCCTGGGCTGTCGGACGGCTTCCGGGTGGATGTGCACGGCTTTGTCTACACCAGCAGCGCTGACAGCGTGCAGGTCTACCACCCCGACGGCACGCGCCTTGCGCGCATCGTGATACCCGAGAAAGTGGGCAACCTGTGTTTTGGCGGGCCGGCCGGAGACGAGCTGTTCATCGCCGCCAGCACGTCGATCTACCACATCCGGCTGGGCACCACCGGGGCGGTGCTGCGGTGATGGCGGCCATGCACGCATCCACACACACACCCACACACACGCCCGCGCCGGCCCCGGCGCTGCTGCAATTCCAGGCCGTCAGCAAGCGCTTTGGCGGCACCCAGGCGGTGGACGCGGTGAGCCTGGACGTGCGGGCCGGTGAAATCCTGGCGCTGCTGGGTGAAAACGGCGCCGGCAAATCCACCCTCATCAAGCTGCTGGCCGGCATTTATCCGGCCGACAGCGGCGAGATCTGCCTGGACGGGCGGGTGCAGGCCGAGTGGCGAACCGCCGACCGTTCGCATCAACCCGTGGCGTTCATCCACCAGGATCTGGGCCTGGTCGAATGGATGACGGTGGCCGAGAACGTGGCGCTGGGCACGGGCTACCCGCGCCGCTTCGGCCTGATCGACTGGCGCGCCGCCGCTGTCGCCGCGCGCCGGGTGATGGCCCGGGTGGGCTGCGATATCGACCCCCGGCGGCGCGTGTTTTCACTCACCCGGGCTGAAAAATCGCTGCTGGCCATCGGCAGGGCGCTGGCCGTACAGGCCCGGCTGCTGGTGCTGGACGAGCCGTCCGCCAGCCTGCCGATGGCCGATGTGCAGCGGCTGTTTGGCGTGCTGCGCGGCCTGCGCGCGCAGGGCATGGCGATGATGTATGTGTCGCACCGGCTGGACGAAGTGCTGGCGATATCCGACCGGGCGGCGGTGATGCGCGACGGCAAACTGGTGGCGGTGCAAGACACGGCGCGCACCAGCGAGACCGAGCTGGTGCGCTGGATTGTCGGCAAGGCCTTGTCGGCAAGCGCGCCCAGGGCTGCGGCGCCCGACCTGACGGCAGCGCGGCAGAGGCCGGTGCTGCAACTGGACGGCGCGGCCAGCGGCAATGCCGGCCCGCTGAGCCTGGTGGTGCACGCGGGTGAGGTGCTGGGCCTGGTGGGCCTGCGCGGCGCCGGCCATGAGGCCATCAGCCGGGCCCTCTTCGGCCGCG
>JANMKO010000121.1:0-6384 GCA_031372085.1 Betaproteobacteria bacterium | reverse complement strand
CGTGCTCGGGCCCTATGATTTCTGGGCCATCGAGTACGCCTACCGGCCGCTGGCACCCGATCAGCAGGCGGCTGAGCTGGCCCGCATCGCCGGCCGCAGCGCCGAGCCCGAGCTGGCCTTTGGCACCGATGAAGACAACTTTCTCGGCATTGACCCCGACGCGCTGCTGTTTGACCTGGGCAACGATGTGCTGGCTTTTGCCGCCCGGCGCTTCGACATCGCGCAAGACCTGTTCCGGCGCCAGGAGACCCGGCCGCTCAAGCCCGATGAGGACTACGGCAGCCTGCGCCGGGCGCTGGCCTATGCGGTGCAGGACGCCGGCCGCGCTGCCGGCATGCTGCTGCGCCAGATCGGCGGTGTGCGCACGCTGCGCGACTACCCCAACACCGGGCGCGACCCGCTGCAGCCGCTGCCGGCGGCTGACCAGCGCGCCGCGCTGCAGCTGCTGTCGCAGCGGGTGCTGTCGGCCGACAGTTTTGTCGTCAGCCCGGCGTTGCAGCGCCGGCTGGCGCCCAACTTTTTTGAGCGCGGTGAGGCCGGCGTGCCCACCGAGTTTGCGCTCTCGCAAACCGTGCTCGATTTGCAGCGCACGCTGTTGAACCGGCTGCTGAGCGACGCGCTGGCCGCCCGCCTGATCGACAGCGAGGGCAAGGTGAGCCCACCAGAGCAGACGCTGCACCTGGCCGAGCTGTACCAGCAGGTGGAGGCCGACCTGTGGGGTGAGCTGGCCCGCCGCAGTGACATCGCGCCACCCCGGCGTGAGCTGCAGCGCGAGTTTGTCAACCGCCTGACGGCGCTGGTGCTGCGGCCGGGCGCGATGTCGCGGGCCGACGCACGCGCGCTGCTGCGCAGCCGGGCTGGCGCGCTGGCCACGCGCATCGAGCGCGCCGCACGGGCGGCCGGCCTGAGCAACGAAGCCCGGTTGCACCTGCAAGACAGCGCTGAAAGCCTGCGCAGCGCGCTGGCCGCGCCACTGGCGCGCGCGGGGGTTTGAGGCTTGAGCGTCAGCGCGGGCCGGCAACCGGCTGCCGGCCCAACCAGGCCGCACCGCGCACACCCGACGAGTCGCCGTGCAGTGCCGGCAGCAGCCGGGTGCGCACCGGCTCACGTTGGCCGCCTGAAAACACCCATTGGCCCCACAGCGCCGGCACCTGGGCGTAGCTGCCGGTGATGCGCGACAAGCCCCCGCCCAGCACGATCACGTCCGGGTCCAGCAGGTTGATCATCCCAGCCAGCGCACGCGCCAGCCGCTCGAACCAGCGCGCCAGTGTGTCTGCGCAGGCGGTATCCCCCGCCGCGGCTGCCTGGGCGATCTGCTGGGCAATCAGCGTGCTGCCGTGGCGGCGCTGGTGGTCAGCTGCGATGCCCGGGCCGCTGAGCCAGGTCTCCACACAGCCCACCTGGCCGCAGTAGCAGGCCAGGCGTGGTGCATCAGCCGGCGCCCACGGCAGGGGGTTGTGGCCCCACTCACCGGCAAGATGATTGGGCCCTGTCAACACCCTGCCGTGCACCGCAATGCCGGCGCCACAACCGGTGCCCAGGATGGCGGCGAACACCACATTGGCGCCGCAGCCGGCGCCGTCGGTGGCCTCTGACAGCGCCAGGCAGTTGGCATCGTTGGCCAGGGCCACCGGCTGGCCCAGCAGGGACTGCAAATCGTGCTGCAAGGCGCGGCCGTTCAGGCATTGGGTGTTGGCGTTTTTGATCAGGCCGGCGGCCGTCAGGCTGCCCGGCGTGCCGATGCCGATGCTGGCGCCGGCCGGCCCGGCTGCGTCACCCGTCGCCCGCCGCGCCTGGGCCACCAGGCCGGCCAGCGCCGCCAGGATGGCGTCGTAGCCCCGGGCCGATGGCGTGCTGATGCGCTGGCGCCAGACCTCGGCGCCCGCCGCGTCCAGCACGATGGCCTCGGTCTTGGTGCCGCCCAGGTCAACGCCGATGGCGAAGTTGGGCCTGCGCGGCGACGGCGGCGGCTGCATGGTCAAGATCAGATCAGATCAGATCGGCTCGGTGCGCAGCACCAGCCAGGCCAGTGCGTCGCCGGTCACCAGCGGTGCCAGCCGCGCACGCACCGTGGCGTGGTAGGCGTTGAGCCAATCGATCTCATCGGGCCGCAGCAGGCTGGGCTCGATGCAGCGCGCATCGATGGGGCACAGCGTCAAGGTCTCGAATTCGAGCATCTCGCCAAAAGCGCCGTTCTCAGTGGTGGCCACCGGCACGGTGAGCAACAGGTTCTCGATGCGCACGCCCCACTGGCCGGGGCGGTACACGCCCGGCTCGTCAGACGTGATCATGCCGGGCTCCATCGCCATCTGCGGCTCGGCTACCGCCCGTGAAATCGTCTGCGGGCCCTCGTGCACATTCAAGAAATAGCCCACGCCGTGGCCGGTGCCGTGGCCAAAATCGAGGCCCTCGGCCCACAGCGGGGCACGCGCCAGGGTGTCGAGAAACGGGCTCAGCGTGCCGCGCGGAAAGCGCGCCCGCGCCAGGGCCATCATGCCCTTGAGCACCAGCGTGCAATCGCGCCGCTGCGCCGGGGTGACGCTGCCGATGGGCCAGACCCGGGTGATGTCGGTGGTGCCGCCCAGGTACTGGCCGCCTGAGTCGATCAGCAGCAGGCCGTCGCCGTCGAGCCAGGCAAATGAATCGGGCATGGCGCGGTAATGCGGCAACGCGCCGTTGCCATTGAAGCCGGCGATGGTGGAAAAGCTCAAGCCCACAAACCCCGGCCGCTGGGCACGCTGGGCCGACAGGCCCTCATCGACCGTCAGCTCACTGAGGCGCTCACCGCGCGCCAGCGCGGCCTCGAACCCGGCGTAGAACTCACACATTGCCGCACCGTCCTCGGCCATGGCCTGGCGCACAAACGCGGCTTCGGCGTCGGTTTTGCGGCTTTTGAACAGCGTGCTCGGGTTGATGGCCTCGACCACCCGCAGCGCCGCCGGCACCTGCTGGCGCAAGCCCAGCGTGATGCGGCGGGGGTCGATCAGCAGCACGGCATCGGCCGGCAGATCAGCCAGCGCGGCGGCGGCCTGGGCATAGTCGGCCAGCGCAAAACCGTCATCCGCCAGCGTGGCGGCCAGCGCCGCCGGCACCTTGCCGGCGCCGACAAACAGCGTGGCCCGGGTGGCGTCGATCAGCAGATGGGCCAGGAAGATCGGGTTGTACTCAACATCGGCGCCACGCAGGTTGCTTAGCCAGGCGATGTCATCGACGCTGGAGACAAAGTGGTGGCTGGCGCCATGCCGGGCCACCGCCTCGCGCACCCGGGCCAGGCGCGCGGCGCGCGGCTCGGCGGCCTGCGGCGCGGCATGGGCATACACCGCAGCGGCCGGCAGCGCCGGGCGGTCGGGCCACACGCTGTGCAGCAGGTCGGCATCGGTGCGCAAGGTGATGCCGGCGCTGTGCAGCACGGTTTGCAATTGCTGGGCGGCCGCCAGGCCCAGCACCTGGCCGTCGACCAGCACGGTGTGGCCGCGCGGGGTGTGGTCGGCCAGCCATTGCAGATGGTGGTTGGCCGCGACGGTGGGTATTTTCACCAGCGTGATGCCGCTGCCCAGCAGTTGGGCCTCGGCCTGTTGCCAGTAGCGGCTGTCCGCAAACAGCGCGGCCGCGTCTTGCGTCACCACCAGCGTGCCCATCGAGCCGGTGAAGCCCGACAGCCACTGCCGCCCCTGCCAGTGGCCGGGCAGGTATTCCGACAGGTGCGGATCGGCGCTGGGCACCAGCAGCGCAAACGCCGCTTGTTGAACCAGGGCCTGGCGCACCCGCTCGATGCGCTCACGCACGGGGTTGACTCGGGTGTCCATCGTGGGCTCTCCGGTGGGGGCATTGCGGCGCCGGGTGGGCGGCAAGCCGGGGGCTCGGGGCTGTCGATTCTAGGAGGCGGTCGGGCTTTGGGTCGGGCCCGCGCCGGGGTTTGCGGCGGCCCGCAGGTATGCTCATCAGCTGCTCGATCAACCGCCAGTCCCAACCCCCGATGCGCCTGCTGCTGGCCGAAGACGACCGCATGATCGGCCACAGCCTGCGCCAGGCGCTGCGCCTGGACGGCCATGCGGTGGACTGGGTCTACGACGTGGCTGCCGCCCAGGCCGCTCTGGCCGCCGAGGCATTTGACCTGCTGCTGCTCGACCTGGGCTTGCCTGAGCGCGCCGGCCAGGCCGCCCAGCCCAGCGCCGGCCTGGCGGTGCTGCGCAGCCTGCGCGGCCGGGGCGACGCCACGCCGGTGATCGTGCTGACGGCGCGCGACGCCACCGCCGACCGGGTGGCCGGGCTGGACGCCGGTGCCGACGACTACCTGGTCAAACCGTTCGAGCTGGACGAGCTGGCGGCCCGCATGCGCGCCGTGGCCCGGCGCCGCGACGGCCGCGCCGACACCGCGCTGGCCCACGGCAGTGTGCGGCTCGACCCGTCCACCCGCCAGGTGACGCAGGCCGGCCGGCCGGTGCTGCTGTCGGCACGCGAGTTTGCGGTGCTGCAAGCGCTGTTGCAGCGGCCGGGCGCGGTGCTGAGCCGGGCCCAGCTGGAAGACCGGCTGTACGGCTGGGGCGACGCGGTAGAGAGCAACGCCGTGCCGGTGTATGTGCACCAGCTGCGCAAAAAGCTGGGCGCCGGCTTCATCCAGAGCATGCGCGGTGTGGGCTATTTTTTGGGGCCGGTGGTTTGACAGCGCACCGGCCCAAATCATGACCTCCATCCGCGCCCGGTTGATGTTGTCGCTGTTGGCCGCACTGGCGCTGGCCGCCGCGCTGGTGGGCGGCATCACCTACCGCAATGTGCTGCACGAGACCGAGGCGCTGTTTGACTACCAGCTGCGCCAGATGGCGCTCAGCCTGCGTGACCAGGGCGAGATCGCGTCGGGCGACGCGGCCGCGCTGAACGACGAAGACCTCGACTTTGTGGTGCAGATATGGCGCATCGACGGCCGCAGCGTCTACGCCTCACGTGCGCACCGGGCGCTGCCGTCCAAGGCGGTGCTGGGGCTGGCCGAGATCCGGGTGGACGGTGAGCGCTGGCGCAGTTTTGCCGTGGCCGCGCGCGACAAGGTGATCCAGGTGGCCCAGCCGGTGCGCATCCGCCAAGGCCTGGCCGCCGATGCCGCGTTGCGCGGCGTGCTGCCACTGGTGCTGGCCGCACCGGCCATGGCCGCCGCGCTGTGGTGGTTGATCACCCGCTCACTGCGGCCGCTGGCCCGGGTGGCGCGCCAGGTGGGTGAGCAAGACGCCGCCGCGCTGCAACCGCTGCCGGCCGCCGATCTGCCCGACGAGGTGGCGCCACTGGTGGCCGCACTGAACGCCCTGCTGGCCCGGCTGGGCCAGGCCTGGGGCCAGCAGCGGGCGTTTGTGGCCGACGCCGCACATGAGCTGCGCTCACCGCTGACCGCCCTCAAATTGCAAGCCCAGGTGCTGCGCCGCTTGAGTGAGCCGGTGGGCGATGGCGCACCACCGGTGCACCCGGCTGACCGCGCCGCCGCGCTGGACGCGCTGGTGGCCGGCGTAGACCGCGCCAGCCGGCTGGTGGAGCAGTTGCTGACGCTGGCGCGCAGTGAGCCCGGTGCGCCCGCCACAACAGCGCAGCCGGTGGCCCTGGCCGCACTGCTGCGCCAGGTGCTGGCCGACCACGCGGCGGCGCTGGCGGCGGCGCGCGGCAGCCACGTCGAGCTGGTGGCCGACGAGGCAACTGACGCCACCATGCCCGCGCCCGAGATCACCGTGGCCGGTGATCCGGCCGCGCTGGCCGTGCTGGTGCGCAACCTGGTGGACAACGCGCTGCGCTACACCCCTGCCGGCGGCCGGGTGCGGTTGACGCTGTCCAGCCACCCCGCCGGCCCGCTGTTGACCGTGGACGACAACGGCCCCGGCATCCCCGAGGCCGAGCGTGAGCGCGTGTTTGAGCGCTTTGTGCGCGGCGCCGCAGCGGCGGACGCGGCTGGCAGCGGCCTGGGCCTGGCCATCGTGCGCAGCATCGCCCAGCGCCACGGCGCCCGTGTGTTGCTGGGTGATTCACCGCTGGGTGGCTTGCGGGTGGCGGTGCAGTTTGGCCTGCCGTCGCCGCGCAACACGGGCTGAAGCAACGGTCCAGCCGCTGAACAGGCGGGCCAGGGCCGGCCTTCTCTGCGGGCAAACCCGAAGCCAGCGGTTACACTCTGGCCCGCAAGGCCGCTACCAGTCACGGCCCCGCAGTCGACTCCCGACCTCTGCATCGACCCATCTGCCTCCCCGACTGGGGCCCTTGGCAACAAGCGGCTGCAGGCTGATCGCAAAACGCCCCCCACACAACCGGGGCGACAAAAAACCCCATGAAATTCACTGAACTCGGCTTGTCTGAGCCGCTGCTGCGCGCCGTTGCCGATCAAGGCTACGACACCCCCACCCCCATCCAGGTGCA
>JANMKO010000104.1:0-12157 GCA_031372085.1 Betaproteobacteria bacterium | reverse complement strand
GCGGTGGTGCCGAGCGCCGGCACGGCGCCGCTCGGCGGCACCAGGATGGGGTTCGCCAAGACTCGGTAGATCGTCGACGCGGTGACGATGTACAGGTCGCCGTTCGGGGCAAACGCCATGTCGCCGCCGCCGTTCAGGCTCGGGCCGTTGACGGTGGCCACGATGGTCGGGTTGCCGGTGTTGCGGTCGATCACATAGATGTTGTTCGTGCTCGGGTTCATCGAGAACATCTGGCCGTCGGCGCGAAAGCCCATCCGGTTGGTGACGAAGCCCAGTGACGTCGGCAAGATCGTATTGGTGGCGGTGGTCGGGTCCCAGTACGCGACGCGGCCTGGCAGCGCGGCCTCGGCGTAGTACACGCGCCCGGTGATCGGATCGCGGCCAAAGCCGTTGGTGCCGAACGCAAACGTGCCCACGCTGACCGCCGCGCCGGTGCTTGGCGTGATCGTGTACAGCGTGGTGCCAACGTTGCCGTACACCGTGTTGTCGGGCGGCGCCGGTGCGGCCAGGGCGGCGCTGCTGGCGGCCAGGCCGATGACCAGCCGGAGGGCCAGGCCGATGACCCGGCCCCGCAGGCCGGCGGCGGCCCGTGCGCGCAACCGTTGTGCCGCGCCAGGCCAGGGCCGGGCCGGTGCGGTGTCGGCTGGGCCGGGGGTGCAAGCAGCGCTCAAAACAAGGCCTCGTCAAATTTGAAGCGCAGCCGCAAATAGCCGCCGCGTTGGGTGATGTCCTGGGCCGTCAAATCCCGGTCGGCAAAGCCGAACCAGTTGTAGCCCAGGCTGAGCCACAGGTTGTCGGCCAGCAGGGTGCCCAGCTCGCTGCCCAGGCCCCACTGGCGGCTGCGCCCGGCCGCGCCGATCAGCGCACTGGCTTGCAGGCCGGTGTCCCAGCGCGGCGCGATGTCCCAGACCAGCCGCCCGGCCAGCAGGCCGGTCTGGTTGCGGCTGCGCAGGCCCAGCGATTGGTCGAGCGCCCACTTGGCCGCCGCCCGGCCCGACAGCGCCAGCCCGGCGCTCACCTGCTGGTGGGCGTGGGCCGAGACGATGGCCACCCGGCGCACGCTGTCGGCCGGCGCCGGATCGGTCACGTCCGTGGTGCGAAGCTCGGCCCGCAGCAAGGCATTGAGGCGGTTCACGGCGTTGTCCGACGGCTTTTCAGGCGCGCTGTCCGACGGGCTTTCAGGCGCGCCGTCGCGTGCAATTTCCGGCGCACTTTCACGCGTGTTTTCACGCGCGTTTTCACGCGCGTTTTCACGGTACGCCAGGCCCACCTGCAGCCAGTCCTCGGTCTTGCCGCTGCCATTGCGGCCGCGTGTCACCGTGGCCAGGTTGCGGCCCAGCGCCGTCCACGCATCGCCCAGCTTGTAGGCCAGGCCCACGGTGCTGAGCAGGCTGCTGCTGCTGGCGGTCTCACGCCATTCCAGCCGCGCCGCGCCTTTCAAGCCACCGGCGCCGCCGTACTCGACGGCGCTGTTCACCGACGTGGCCTCACTGCTGCCGGCTGCCGGGCCGTTGCCGGCCAGGCTGTGCACCCGCTCAAAACCGGACGACGCCGACCAGCCACCGCCCAGCGTCCAGCGCTGGCGCAGGCCCAGCGCGGCCTCGGCCTCGCGGCCGCCTGCGGCGTCGCGCAAGCGGTATTCACTGAACAGGTTGGCGTCGGGCATCGGCTCGGTCTGCAGCCCCAGCACGGTGGCGTTGCGCTGCTGGCCGTCGGTCAAGCCGTAGCGGCTGCCCAGGCTGCTGATCAACTCATGCCGGCCGTACAGCCGGGTGGCGCTGTTCAGCCGGTATTGACCGCCCAGCGCCGCCAAGTGGCGGCCGCTGTGGTGGATGTCTTGCTCGACCTCGGCAAATACGCTGGCATTGGGCATGCCGGGCAGTTGGGCGGTGAGCTTGGCCAACACCGATGTGGTGGGGCTGGCAGTGCTGGGGCCCGCCGCCGGCGCCGACGCGCCCGGGTTGGCCGGCGCGGCGGCGACCGGTGCGCCCAGATCGGCGCCGCTGCTGTGGCGCACGGCCAGCTCGGCACGCACCTGGTCGGTCAAACCCTGCTCCACCGACAGCAGCGCGCCGCTGTGCATCGCCGCCGTCAGCCGGTCGTTGCTGCGTTGGGCTTCGGCCTTCCAGGTGGCGCCGTCGCTGTGCTGGTAGCTGGCGCGGGCGCTGATCTCTTGCCGGCCCGGCGTGACGCCGGCCGACGGGTTGTCGAAGCCGGCACTGGCGCTGACCCCTTGCACCAGCAGCTTGAGGCGATCCGCGTCATGGCGCAGCACCACCCGCCCGGCCTGGCCCGATGTGGCGATGCCGGCCGCCGTGGGCAGCACCGATTCGGTGTGCGCCTCTTCCACTGCCAGCGCCGTGCCCGGCGCCAGGCGCCACTGGGCGCCGGCACTTTGCAGGCGCAGCGCATGCTGCGCATCGTCATCGCGCACCAGGCCGGCGCTCAGCACCAGGCCCGCAGTGGCCTCGGTGCGCAGCGCCGCACCGGCCACCCAGCGCTTGGCGCCACCCGACTCCAGCTCGTACGTCACGCGCACGGTGTTGGGGTTGAAGCCGGCGTCCAGGCTGGCCAGCGGCGCCCGCAACAAGATGCCGCCGCCGAGGGTCTCGACCTCGTAGTCCACAAACCGGGCCAGCGTCACGCTGCGCAGCACCCGGGACGGCTGGTTGCGGTCGCGTGTGATCAGCGCCACGGTCTCGCTGTTCTCCACCATCGGCAGGTGGCTGACGCGGTACGGGCCTGAGCTGCCCAGCGCGGGCAGCTCATCAATCACCTGGCGGCTGCTGGTCTGGGCGGCAAAGGCGCTCAGGCTGTGCCGGCCGTCGTCGCTTTGCAAATGGGCCCGGGCGCCGTTCAAGCTGCGGCTGTACTGGCCCAGGCGGCGCTCGTCGGGCGCCAGGCCGGCGCTGCCGTCGGCGCTGGCCAGGCGGTCATCGGCCTGGGTGTTGAAGTCGCCATACAGCACAAATGACGCGCCACGGTCCAGCCGCAGGTAGAGCCGGCCGGTGGATTGGGCATCGAAGCCTTTTTCAGCGTCGTCACCGTAGACCGGATAAAACTCGGCCGGCTGGATGTCGCGGAACAGCCGCTCGCGGCTGTCTTTGTCGGAGTCGAAGGCCAGCGTCAACAACGCATCGCCCAGCACCTTGCCTTTGAGAAACAGCGCGCTGCGGCCGGCCGCAGTGGCCGTGCTGTTGCCCAACCGGCTGGCCGCTGTTTGCAGTGCCTGCTCAAAGCCGTCTTGCGCCCGGGCCGGCTGCACCGCGCCGGGGGCCAGCCGGCGCAGGTTGAGCACGCCTTCGATCACGCCCACCGCAATCAGCGGCCGCAGGGCGGCGTTGAAGCCGAGTTTGAGCCGGGACCGCACATCGCCCGACGTGGCCTGCACCTGCACATCGCCCGGCTCGGCAGGGGACTCCAGCTCAACCACGCGCAGGCCGCCTTCGACAAAAATCTGCACGCCCGGCTCGTTCGGGTCAAGGTCGCGCACCTGCCAGCGGCCCCGGCTGGCGCTGAGGGTCACCGGGGTGGGTGAGGTGACGGGCACACCGGCGGCGTCCAGCGGCTCGATCTGGATGCGCACGCGGCTGTGGCCGTCGGCCGACAGGCCTTGCAGCGGGGCGCTGAGCCGCATTTGCGCCAGCGCGCCGGGCGCTGTGAGGGTGATGCTGTGGCCGGCCGGCGCCGTGCCGGGCAAGGCCACCGTGGGCATTTGCAGCAGCTCCAGCGTGTTCAGGCCGGGCTTCAGATCAACGCCCACATAGTCGGCCACTTGCAGGTTGAAGGCGTCCACCCGGCGCAGCCGGCCGATGCGCGTGGCCGGCAGATCAACCCCATTGACGCGCAGCGTGAGCTGGGCGTCCAAGGCCCCCTTGACGACCACCCGGGTTTGCGCGGTGCCCAGCACTTGGGCGGTGGCCGGGCTCAGGATGGCGGGGCGGTTGTCCAGCGTGGCCAGTGCGTCATCGCTCAGGTCGGCCGGGGCGGCGGGCGCCGACGGGTCGGCTGCTGCGGGCGCATCGGTGGTGGCCGGCGCCGGCGCGGTGACGGGCGCAGCGTCGCGGCCATCCTGCGTCAGCAGCGGCAGCTTGACGCCGCCCACCCGGCCGTTGGCCGGCAGCGCTTTGGCGTCGGCCACCGGCGGCAGGCGCGGGTCGGCGGCCAGGCGGGCACCTTGGGCAGCGTCGCCATCGGGGTCGCTGCGGGCCACGGCCTCGGCCCGCGCGGCGATGGCCCGCAGCGCCGCGTCACTGCAACCGGTCAGCGCAAAGTCGGCGCGCTGCAGTTCGCCGTTTTTCATGTCGACAAAGCGGCTGCCGGCATCGCCGGCATGGCGGTTGGCCAGCGGTGCGGGCGCGCTGTCGGCGCCGGTGTGCACGCCCACCCCCACCCCCACGCCCGCCGGCAGCGTGCTGCGGTCAAGCTTGATCACATGCGTCAACGGCTTCAAGCCGTACAGGCTGTAGCGGCCCAGGCGGTCGGTGGTGACATGGCTGCCGTCCTGCAAGAACAGCCGCACGCCGGCCACGCCGGGCTCGCCGTCATCACGCTGCTGGTTGCGGTTGCAGTCGGCATACACCTGGCCCAGCACAAAGCCGCGGGGGCCCAACACGCCCGGCAACACCTGCACGGTGCTGTGGCTGTTGTTGCTGCGCTTGGCCAGTGGCCCGGCGCTGGTGGCAAACGCCCGGTTGGTGCCGTCGCCCTGCACGGCCCCCGGGCCCACCCGCACCCGGTAGCTGAGTGTGATCACCGCGCCGTCGTTGAGCGATCCGACGTTGAACACCAGCGCCGGCCCGACATTGCCTTCGGGCTCGGGCAGGGCGCTGCCGTCCAGGCGGGTGGCCGTGCCGTCCAGGCGCTTGCTGCCGGGCAGGTAGGCAAAACCGGCCGGCAGTTGATCAGCCACCCGGATGCGGCCCAGCAACTGGCCGCTGACGTTTTTGATCTTGATCTGGTAGTCGACAAACTCACCCAACTCAACGGTTTTGCGTGAGGCGGTTTTCTCGATGAAAAATCCGGCGCGCGCATCGGCATCGAGCGGGATGTCCAGGTGCACCGGCTCTGTCAACGCGGTGATGGTGAAGTTGGCGCCGTAAGAGCCTGCGGCCTCAACCACCCGCTCGGGCGGCAGCAGGCTGGCGGCCAGGGTGGACGGGAAGGCAAAGCCGGCCGGCGCCACCACCCGCAACCGGTAGACGCTGGGCGCGACCAGCGGAAACTGGTACGCCCCGTCGGCAGCGGTGCTCAGCACGCTGGGCGCGCGGGTCAGGCCGTCGGCCATAAAAACATGCGCCAGCCCGCCCGGCTGGCCGCCATTGCCGGCGCCGGTGACATCGATCAGGCTGACCACCGCGCCGGCCACCGGTGCGCTGGTCTTGCTGTCAAACACCACGCCAAATGGATCGACCAGCACGCTGGCCTGCAGCAGCGTGGCGCCGCAGCCCGTCACTGACACCAGCAACTTGTCATTTGGCCGCACGCTGAGCCGGCCATCACCGCGCACCAGTGGCGATTTCAGCGCGTCGCTGGTGGGCACCGACGGCTCGATACGGAACTCGCCGCTGTTCGGCCCGGTCTCGGTGGCCAGAAACGTCTCGGTGTCACCGGCCAGCACCGACGCGACGGTGATTTGCTGGGTCTCGACGCGCAGCGGGTCCAGGTTGCAGCGCGCCGCGCTGAAGGTGACGAAGAACGGCTGACCGGCGGCCAGGGCGGGGATCGGGCGGGTGTTCAACGCGTCGGCAAACAGCCGCAGCACCGGCGCCTGCTCGGGCACCTGCATGCGCACCGGGTTCGAGTCGGCGGCCACCGGCTGGGCTTGCACGCCGTCCATGAACCACAAGCGCCCGCTGTGCGTGATGGCGCCGGTGGCGTTGGCGTTGACTTTCAAGTCGAGACTGCTGCGCAGCGATTGGCCGGGCGCCATATCGGCGGCAAAGCCAAAGGCCACCGCATCGACCTGGCGCAAGTCGGCTGGCGGGCTGCGGCTGTAGCGCGCGTCGGGCTGGCCTTGCAAGTGGTACAGCGCCAGCGCGCCTGGCGCCGGGCTGACGGCCGCCAGCGTGGTGTTGGCCGGCACGATGTCGCGCAGCAGCACCAGCGTCAGCGCCTGGCCGTCCACCGTCACCGGCACGCCGCTGGCGGCGCGGTTGCCGGTGTTGCTGGCAGTCAGCGCCAGCGTCACAGTGCTGCCCGCCGCCGGGCTCGGATTGCTCAGTGCGGCCACCAGTTGCAGCAGGGCGCCGTCGGCCACGGTGACGCTGTCGATATTGGCTGCCACCACGCCCTGGGCCTGGCTGCGGGCGCTGATGTCGATGCGCGCCGTCTTGCCCACGGCCACGCCGTCGGCCACGCTGCCCAGCAACACAAAGTCAGCAAACCCGCCGCTGGCGATGGGGCCGAACAGCGCGCCGCTGCTGATCTCGGGCTCATTGGTATCGGCCACGCCATTGCCGTTTTTGTCCCACACCAGACGCAGGCGGGCCAGGTCGTGGTCGTCGTCGCTGCGGTTGGCAAAGTGCAGCAGGTAGCTGCTGGGCCCGTTGCCGGTGTTGCTCAGGCGGTGCGACAGCGCAGCGTTGCCACCGGCGGCGCGCTGCACCGCGCTGTCAGCGGTCAGCGTCAGCGCATCCAGCGGCTGCACCGTGATGCTGACGGTGTTGGAGTGGAGCGTGGCGTTGAAGCCCCGGTCGGTGTCGAAGTAGTGCGCGCTGGCGGTGTTGTCGAGCCGGCTGCCGGCCGCCGGTGCAGACCAGGCCGCGCCGCTGCACGCGGCCAGCCCGAGCAGGGCCAGGGCGCGGGCGGCGGCCGCAGCGGTGACGGCGGCGCGCCGCAGCCGCTGGGCCCAAGCTGCCGGCCGGCAAGGGGCCGGCGCTGGTGAGATCGACAAGGTCTGGCGCATGCTCGGGTCAAGGCAGAGGTCGGCGCGGGCCGGGCAAAGGCCCGGCCATGCAGCAGCGGGGCGCGGGCGGTGGGCCAGCGCACGGGTCGATCAGCGGGCGGTGCGGGCCAGGCCCGCTGGGCGCTCAGGGCCCGGACGGCAGCCTGGGCTGGTGCATGTTCCGGCTCATGGGTTGATGCGCACGCCAAAGCCCATCACCGCCGATGCCCCCGCTGCCAACGTGCCCACGCTGGCACTGACGGTGCCGCTGCTGCCGGCTGCCGGCGCGGTGATCGAGCCCTGGGTGACCGCCGCCGCCACCGCCGCGCTGTAGGTGGTGTTGGCCGGTGTGGCGTCACTCACCACCACGCTGAGCACGCTGGACGTGCCGATGTTGGTGATCGTCACCCGGTAGCGCACACAGGCACCCGGCGCCGCGCCGGCCGCGATGTTGGCGTTGCTGAAGGCGGTGTCGGCCACGCCGTCGCAATTGGCGTCCAGCGCCTGCTCTTTGAGCAGCACCAGGTTGCCGGCAATCACGGTGGTGGTGTCGGTGGTCGAGACCGCCACCGGCGCCGCCACGCCGTTCACGCTGCCGGCCGTGGTCACCGTCAGCGTGGCGGTGTCGGTGATGCCAGCGGCCGCACCGGCGGTGGCGCTGACGCGCACCAGCAGGCGCACGCTGGCACCGGCGGCAATCGGCCCCAGGTCGGCCGGCGCGTTGACCACCGGGTCACTCGGGTCGATCACGCCGTTGTTGTTGGCGTCCAGGTAGATGATCGAGCTGAACGTCGACTGGGTATCCGTCAGCGCCAGGGCAATACTGCTGGCGCCACTGTTCTCGGTCACGTTGCCGGCGTTGCTGAGGGTGTGGGCATAGACGATGGCGCTGCCCGCAAACACCTGGCCCGAGTTGCTGGGTGCGATCTGCACGCTGCGCACGGTGGCCACCACCACCGCGTCGTGCACCCGGTCGGTGCTGCCGGTGGACGGCGACAGGACGCGGAAGTACAAGTCCTGGCCCAGGCCCGGGATGGCCGCCTGGCCCGCCGGGATGCTGACATCGGCAAACACCTGGCGGCTGGTGCCGGCGTTGATGATGCCGCTGTTGGTGATGACGGCGCCGGCCGCGTCGCGGAACACCACTGTCCAGCCCGCCGGCAGCGCCAGCGTGCCAAACGAGGCATTGGTGCTGGCGGCCAGATCGAAGGTGTCTGACACCCCGCTGGTGTTGTTGACAAACAGCGTGAAGCGGGTGGTCGTGCCGGGGTTTGTGGTGTTGGTGGTCTGCGCGCCCGCCTCGGGGCCGGCGCCGACACCGGTGACACCGCCGCCGCCAACCGCTGCGTTGTTGGTCAGGTCCACCGAGTTGGCGACGATGGCGGTCAGGGTGTCGCTCACCGTGGCCGTTTTGCTGGCATCGAGCCTGGACGTGGCGGTCTTGCTCACCGAGTACGGCCCGCCGGTGGCGCCGGTGGGCAGGGTGGCGCGCAGCACCACGCTGTAGCTGGCGCCGCTGGCCAGGGTACCGGTGTCGGGCACGCCGTTGCCGTTGCTGTCCAGCAGCGGCGTCAGGCCGTCCGCCTGGTACAGCAAAAAGCTGGTGCCGGCCGGGAAGCTGCCGCTCGGGAGGGTGATGTCGAAGCTGTCGGGCGCATTGCCGTTGTTGCGCACCACGTTGGTAAAGCTCACCGTGCTGCCCTGGCTGGCGCTGGCCACGGTCTGGCCGGTCATCGTGACGGCTGGCACCGCGCTCACCGTAAAAGCGAAGGTGTTGGAGTTGACCGGGCCGACATTGGCCGCACCGTCGTTGTAGCTGGTGTTGGCGGTGTTGTTCAACGGGCCGGCCAACTGGCCGGTGGCGCTGGCGGTGGTGTAGGGGCTGATCGTCACCTGCCAGCTCAGCGTGCCCGACTGGCCCGGTGCCAGGCTGCTGATCACGGCCGTGGCCTGGTTGGCCGCAGTGACGCCGAAGTCGTAGGTGATGGTCGGGCCGCTGCCCTGGGCATCGGCATTGCTGGCGTCGGTGAGTACCGTGGCGCCGCTGGCGCTCCAGCGCGCCGAGCCGGCCACGTACACCATGCCGGCGGGCAGCGGGTCGCGCAATTGCACCGCGCTGGCAGCGGTATTGCCGCTGTTGTTGTAGGTCAGGGTGATGGTGTGCGGGCCGCTGCCCGGCAAGCCCGAGCCCACGCTCATCGATTTGGTCACCGCCACCACCGCGTTCGACGTCACCGTGGTGGCCTCGGTCACGCTGTTCGACACGCCGGTGTTGAAGCTGCTGGTGGCCGTGATCACCAGGCTGTTGGCATTGCCCGACGCGGCGGTATTGGGCACCGTGCCCACCGCCACAAAGCGGAACACCTCGCCCATCGCCAGCGCACTGCTGGCGGTGATCGGCGTGGTGTTGTCGGCCACGCCGTCACCGTTGGCGTCGGCATAAAAAACCACCGACGTGAAGCTGAACGCACCCGACTGGGTGAAGCCCAGATTGAAGGTGTCCACGCCGTTGCCGCTGTTCGTCAGCGTCACCGGGTAGCTCACCTGGCTGCCCACGCTGACGGTGCGGCTGGCGCTTTGCGCCAAGGTCAGGCTGGCCACCTGCTGCACGATGGCGGTGACGACGTTGGATGTCACCGTGCGCGGCGTGCTGGACGCGTCGGTGTAGGTGGCCGAGGCCTGGTTGCCGATGGCTGTGCCGGCCGCCGGCGCTGCCGCCACCTGCAGGGCGCCAAGGGTGCCGACTGCTGCCAGCGCCAGCGCAGCGGCGGCACGCCAGCCCGATTTTGTGAGCCGCTGCCACAGCCGGCGCAGCGCCGGGGCTGGCAAAGGCGGCAAAGGGGGGCCTGTGCGGCCGGGTGGGGCAAAAGACATGGGGGTAGCTCCTGTCAAACGGTTGCAGCCCATCGGCACGGATGCGCGGTGGGTGGGGCGGGTGGTGAAGTGACGCGGGGGTGGCTGGCGCTTCGGGCTGGCGATCAGCGTGGCGCCGGTGGCTGGCAATCAGCGCGGCGCCGGGGCTGGCACCGGCGCCGCCGTTCCCACCCGCACCCGCGCCGTGGCGCTGAAGCTGGCGCCCGCCGCCAGTGCCTGCTCGGGCCAGCGCAGCGACCGGATCTCGGCCGGCGGCACGGCCACCTCGGCCCACTGGCCGTCGGCGCGCCGAATCTTGCGCATCAGCGGCAGCGGCTGGTAGACCTTGCCGTCCAGGCTGGCCAGCACCCCGCGCGGCACGGCCGAGGCGGTCAGCAGCTCGGTGCCCGCCGGTATCGGCAGGCTGGCCTGCAGCCGGCCCACCGCACGCGGGCCGGGGTTGCTGAACACCGCCACATACTGCAACACGTCACCGGGTTTGATGTGCGTGACCGGCTGCAGGGCGTCGTCGCCGTTGGCCTGCGCCACCACCTGGTGCACCGTCAGTTGGCTGGTCAGGCCGGGGTTGTCGGCCAGGGCGGCCGGGCTCAGCCACACCAGCCCAGCGGCCAGGGCCCAGCGCCGTGACACCGGGCGGCGCACAACATCGCAAAAGGGGAGGGTCAGGTTCATGCCAGCGCTTCTCGGGTCAGGGATCGGTTGTGGGATTGGGGCCATCAACCCCATGCGCCAGGGCCCCCCATCAGCAGCGTTAGCGGCTGGCGAGATTGAAGCGTGGCGCGAATGTATGCAACCGATTGCTGCGCGTCTGTGGGGAAGGTAAAACCGGCCGACGTGCCAAATTCACGCGCTCAAACGCGGTTTTCAGGGGCCTGGATCGGCGGGTTTTCACAGGCGCGCCAGCGGCCACAAGCCGCCCCGTTGGAGGGTCAGGCCCGCCCACAACTGGCCGGAAAAGGCGGCCAGTTCAATCGATCAACGGCGGCGCTGTTGCCGGGCCCGATCACGGGCTGGCAAATCGACCCGGTGGCTGCAGGCCAACGCCGGTGGGGGACGGCGCGCTCACCACCGGCGCGCCGTTGTGGGCGCGCAGCCGCTCAGCCCAGCACCGGCACGTTGAACACCTGGCGCAGGTAGGCCAGGAAAATCTGGTCATCGCACTGGATCTTGCCCGGGCTGTCGGACAGCTTGGCCACCGGCTGGCCGTTGCAGTGGGTCAGCTTCATCACGATGTGCAGCGTGTGCAGGCCCATGTCGTTGGTCAGGTTGGTGCCGATGCCAAAACCCAGCTGGGTGCGGTTGGCAAAGTGGCGGTACAGCTCAAATGACTTGGGCAGGTTCAGCCCGTCGCTGAACACCAGCCGCTTGGTGTGGGTGTCGATGCGCAGACGGGCGTAGTGCGCGAGTGCTTTTTCACCCCAAACAATGGGGTCACCCGAGTCATGGCGCAGGCCGTCAAACAGCTTGGTGAAGTACAGGTCAAAGTCGGCCAAAAAGGCGTCCATGCCCACCACGTCGGTGAGTGCCACGCCCAGGTCACCCCGGTACTCTTGCACCCAGGATTCGAGCGCGGCTTTTTGAAAATCGCGCAGCCGCACGCCCAGGGCCTGGTAGGTCTGCAAAAACTCATGCGCCATCGTGCCGATGGGCACCAGGCCCAGATCACGTGCCAGCAGCACGCACGACGTGCCTTTGAAGTACTCGGGCACCTCGCGCGCCAGCGTGGCCACCACCTCGCGATGCCAGGCGCCCGAGAAGCGCCGCCGCACGCCAAAATCAAAAAACTCGAACGGGTGGCGGCGCGCCGGCTCACGGTGGAAGTCCCGCAGCATCTGCACCTTCTCGGCCAGCCGGCGCCGGCCCTCGGCCAGCGCGGTGGCCTGGTCAAAGCGGCGGAAGTACAGCTCATTGACGGTGGCCAGCACATGGATCTCAAACGCCATCACATGCACTTGCGGGCCGCGCGCCACGATCTCCAGCGTGCCCTGGTTGTCGCGCACCTCGATGAAGTCACGCTGAAACTGGAAGATGCGCAAAAAATCGACAAAGTCGCTCTTGATGAAGCGCAGCCCCGCCAGGTAGGCCAGCTCGTCGGGCTGGAAGCGCAGCGTGCAAAGGTGGTCAAGCTGCTCGTTCAGCTCAGCGATCAGGTGGGTGAGCGGGTAATCACGCGCATTGCGGCAGATGAAGAGGTACTCGGCCTGCGTCTGCGGGTGGCGGTGCAGCATGGCCTGCCACATCGTGAACTTGTAGAGATCGGTCTCCAGCAGGCTGCGGATCACGGGTTGCATGGTGTCAAGCGTGCGGCGGCGTGCGCGGCAGGAAGCGGCCCATCAGCCGGTGGCGGCAGTATAGGTTTGGCCACTACAGTGGCCGCATCCACCCAGCCCCGGGACC
>JANMKO010000092.1:0-5066 GCA_031372085.1 Betaproteobacteria bacterium | reverse complement strand
CTGTCGATGCCGCTGCGCGAGCGGCTGCGCCAGGTGGCCGGCATCACCGTCACCCACGTCGGCCTGCTCGATGCGGTGGGCGGCGGCAAGCCGATCTCGCTGTCGATCCAGGGCACGGATCTGGTGGAGCTGCAGCGCCTGACCACCAGCCTGATGGCCAAGCTGGTGCAAATCCCCGGCCTGGTGGACGCCGACAGCAGCATGAAGCCGCCCAAACCCACGGTGGTGATCGATGTGCGGCGGGATGCCGCCAATGACCTGGGCCTGTCGGTGGGCAGCATCACCAACACCTTGCGCGCGCTGGTGGCCGGCCAGACGGTGGGCGACTGGCGCGCCGCCAACGACCAGACCTACGACGTCAAGGTGCGGTTGGCGCCTGAATCGCGCGACAACCCCGATGACCTGGCCCGGCTGGGCCTGGTGCTGGGCAGCAATGCCGACGGCACGCTGCGCAGCGTGCGCCTGTCGCAGGTGGCCGATGTGCGCGCCGGCCTGGGCGCCAACCAGGTGAACCGGCGCGACATGGCGCGTGAGAGTGAGCTGACCGCCAACACCTCGGGCCGGGCGCTGGGCGAGGTGTCGGCCGACATCCGCAAAGTGTTGCTGGAGTCGCCCCTGCCGCCCGGCTACAGCTACCGCTTTGGCGGCGCCAGCAAAGACATGCAGGACAGCTTCGGCTACGCCCTCTCGGCGCTGGCGCTGGCGCTGGGGGTGGTGTTCATCTACATGATTCTGGCGTCGCAGTTCCGCAGCTTTTTGCAGCCGCTGGCGCTGATGAGCTCATTGCCGCTGACGCTGATCGGCGTGGTCGGCGCGCTGCTGCTCTGGCGCAGCACGCTCAATATGTTCTCGGTCATCGGCGTCATCATGCTGATGGGCTTGGTGACCAAAAACGCCATCCTGCTGGTGGACTTTGCAATCCGCTCACGCCAGCCGTCAGTGGACGGCCACGGCAACACCGTCCCTGGCCTGGCGCGCAACGAGGCCTTGCTGCAGGCCGCCCGGGTGCGGCTGCGGCCGATCCTGATGACCACGCTGGCGATGATCTTCGGCATGCTGCCGCTGGCGCTGGCGCTCAGTGAGGGTTCAGAGCAGCGCGCGCCGATGGGCCAGGCCGTCATCGGCGGGGTGATCACCTCGTCGCTGCTCACGCTGGTGGTGGTGCCGGTGATTTATTGCTGGCTCGATGACCTGGGCGCCTGGGCCCGGCGCAAGCTGTTTGGTGTGGCGCCGGCCCCGGCCCCCGCGTCGGCGCTCGGCCAGCCGGCGGTAGACCTGCCTCAATAGAATCTGGCGGCTCTGCCACGGCCCGCCCCTCTCTTTTTTTGACCCGACTGGACCCGCGCCATGAACATCGAACAAGCCCGTTTCAACATGATCGAGCAGCAGATCCGGCCCTGGGATGTGCTTGATCTGGGCGTGCTGTCGCTGCTGGCGATGGTGCGGCGCGAGGATTTTGTGCCGGCCGCCTTCAAGGCGCTGGCCTTTGTCGATACCGAGGTGCCGTTGCTCGGCAGCGGCGAGCTGGGCCAATGCATGCTGGCGCCGCGGGTCGAAGCCCGGTTGCTGCAAGAAGCCAGAGTGCAGCGCCATGAGCGGGTGCTGGAGGTGGGCGCCGGCTCGGGTTTCATGGCCGCGCTGCTGGCGCACCGGGCGCAAACGGTGATCACGCTGGAGCGGGTGCCGGCGCTGGTGGCCATGGGCACCCACAACCTGCGCCGCGCCGGCGTGCTCAACGCCAGCGTGCGTGAGCAGGACGGCGCCCAGGGCCTGGCCGCCGAAGCACCGTTTGACGTGATCCTGCTGTCGGGCTCGGTGCCCGAAGTGCCGCAGGCGCTGATCAACCAGATCAAGATCGGCGGCCGCCTGCTGGCCATCGTCGGCCAAGAGCCGGTGATGCATGCAGTGCGCATCACCCGCCTGTCGGCCAGCGCGCTGCAATCCGAGGATTTGTTTGACACCGTGGCGCCGCGCCTGCTGGGCGTGGCTGAGCCGACGCGGTTTGCGTTTTGATCGGCCCGGCCCCGGCTTTTGCCGTTGCACGCCGCGCAGGCCGCAGCGTGTCGCATGCCCTGCCGGGCCGGCGCTGACACCGGTTACAACCGCGCTGCCGCTTTTTTTGACCTGACCCTGCCCGAAGGACGCCGCCCATGCCCCGCCCGCACCCGCATCCCCTGCAGCCCCGGCTGCGGGCCTTGACCGCCGCCCTGGCACTGGCCGCCACCGGCCTGGCTGGCCCGGCCCAGGCGCAAAGCATTCTTGAGCTGTATGACGCGGCGCGTGGCTACGACGCCACCTACCAATCAGCCCGCTCGCTGGCCGAGTCCACCGTGTTCAAGGCAGAGCAGGCCCGGGCGCTGCGCCGGCCGTCGGTCAATGCCACCGGCACGCTGTCCGAGAGCCGCAGCGACACGCCCTACGCCAGCACCACGTCGGTGCGCAGCGGCGTGCAATCGGTGGGCGTGACGGGCCAGCAAACCCTGTTCAACCGCGCCAACGACAAAACCATCACCCAGGCCGAGCGCGGTATCGAGGTGGCGCAATCCCAGCAACTGGCGGCCGAGCAAGACCTGATCGTGCGCGTGGTGCAGGCTTACTTTGATGTGCTGTCGGCCAATGACGCACTGGGCACGGTGCAGGCCAGCAAAAAGGCCATCGCCGAGCAACTGGCATCGGCCAAGCGCAACTTCGAGGTCGGCACCGCCACCATCACCGACACCCGCGAGGCGCAGGCCCGCTTTGACCTGGCCACCGCGCAAGAGCTGGCGGCCGAGAACGATTTGAACGTCAAGCGCCTGGCGTTGGAGAGCGTGTCGGGCCGCCCCGGTGCCGCGCCCAAACCGCTGGCCGTGCCGGTGGTGTTGCCCGGGCTGGTGCCAGCCGATGTTGAGGATTGGGTGGGCCAGGCCGACGGCGCCAGCCCGGCGCTGCGCCAGTTGCGGCTGGCCCAGGACGTGGCCCGGCTGGAGACCGAGAAAGCCCGCGCCGGCCACCTGCCCACGGTGGGCATCAGCGCGTCGTTCACCGAGTCGCACGGCCGGCAATCGATCAACACCAAAGGCGGGGCCATCGCGCCGGTCTCGGGCTTTGGCCCGGCCGGCAGCGTGGGCTTGCAAGTCAATCTGCCGCTGTTTGCCGGCTGGTCGGTGCAAAACCGCATCAAAGAGACGCTGGCGCTGGAGGACAAGGCGCAAGCTGACCTGGACGCCAACCGCCGCAACATCGCCCAGGGCACCCGCAGCGCGTTTTTTGGCGTGCGCTCGCTGCGCGCCCAAGTCACCGCGCTGGAGGCCGCCGAGTCGTCCAGCAAGCTGGCCCTTGAGGCCACGCAGCTGGGTTACAAAGTGGGCGTGCGCGTCAACCTGGATGTGCTGAACGCCCAGACCCAGCTCTTCCAGGCCCAGCGCGACTTGGCCAAGGCACGCTATGACGTGGTGGTCAATGCCATCAAGCTGCGCCAGGTGGCGGGCATCCTGCAGCCGCAGGACGTGACGGCGGTGGACGCGCTGCTGGCGCGCTGAGCGGGCTTTGCCGGCCTCGATCGGGTGGTCTGCAGCGGGGCATTCCTGGCGGCATCGGGTCAGTGGCGCCGCCAGCCCGGTCCATCGGCCTGCCAGCTCAACCCCGGGTGCGTGATCGGCGCCATGCCAGCAAGGCGATGCCCAGCAGCAGCAGCGCTTGCGCAGCGGGCTCGGGCACCGGGTTCAGGTAGTCCGTGCCCGACGCCGAACGCAGGTTGAAGCTGTTGACCGCCACGCCACTGGCATCAAAAAACTCAAAGCCATTCAGCGCAGCGGTGTTCAAGAACTGGTTGTCCGCCGTGCCATACGACCAGGCCAGCAGGCCGGCTTTGACATCCCATGGCTGCCCCCACACCAGCGGCAACAGGGCGCTGTAGAAGACGCTGCCGCCGCTGAGCGTGCCGGTGCCGGTGGCCCAACCCGCCGGGGGCGGCGAATTGGAGATCGTGCCCAGCCCGCCGCGCCGCACATGGGCGTTCATCACTTCGTAGACCGGGCCGTTGCCGTGCTGCACATCCAGCACCGTGTAGTTCTCGCCAAAAAAGAACGGGGCCGGTGCGCCCAGCGATGCCATGCTGCCGTCAACCCGAAACCGATAGCGCACCGATCCGGCGCTGCCGCTGGCCACCAGCGGGCTGGTGGCTGTCAAGGTGTCTGAGAAGGTGGCCGCGGCCACCGACTCGAACAGCGCCAGATTGCTTTGCGGCACGCCGCCCACGATGTTGCTGTGCGCGGTTGCGCCCAGCGACCCGAAGCTGGCCCTGGCGTCGGCCGTGCCGCTGTAATACCCGGGTGCGTAAGCCAGCGGGCCCAGGATCACCGGGCCCAGGCTGTCGTGCTGGGTCAAAGGCCCACTGGCCGCCGTCTGCGTGCGATAGCCACCGCTGTAGCCGCAGGCGGCGATGCCGCCAACGCCCACATTGGCCGGCGCGAAGGTGAAGAACGACAGCTCGGGCGCTGGCCCCCAGCTGCCACAGCTGCCGGCGCCGGCCACGACGGCGTTGATCGTCTCCAGCGACGGTGCGGCGTGGGCCAGCAGCCCCAGACCACAGCCCACCACGGTGGCCAGCCGGCCGCAAAATCTGAGCAAGGTCATGTCATTCCTTTGACGCCGTTGCAGGTGGATGGATTTGGCGCTGCTGCCACTGTAGGACGCCGCAGCGCATTGGCATCCCCCCAATTGGCGACTGGCGACTGGCGACTGGCGACTGGCGATTGGCGATCCTGCCGCACCGCCGCCGATGCAGCGGCCCGGGCGCTGCGCGCCTGGCAACGCGCACCGCTGGGGTAGCGGCCGATGCTTGCGCAGTGGACGCAGCAGCCAACGTGGCTGGTTTGCACTTCTTTGCCCGGCAGCCGCCAACGCCCGGGCACGCCAGGGCGTTGAATCAAGTCCCCCGCCGAGACCCTGCCCCATGCGCATCCCCCTGCCCACCGACGCCGCCATCGCCGCCCACCGTTTTGGCCTGGGTGAGCCCGATCTGGCGGTGGTGGGCGCCGATGCCAGCGCCTGGCTGCGGGCCCAGATCGGCCCGGCCGATGCCC
>JANMKO010000060.1:0-4333 GCA_031372085.1 Betaproteobacteria bacterium | reverse complement strand
CCGCCCGCACGGCCCCCCCCCCCGCGCGCGGGTGGGGGGGGGGGGCGCCCCCCCCCGCGCCGGTTGATGCTGCCAGCGCCGAACCCCCATCCCAGCCTTCCCCCTGGAAGGGGGAAGGAGACGGCGGACGCTGCGCGCCATGTTTGATCCGCCGCGCCAGCGCGCCTACATCGGCATCGGCGCCAATCTGGGCGATGCCCGCGCCACCGTGGCCGCCGCGCTGGCGGCGCTGGCGGCCTTGCCCGGTTGCCGGCTCAGCACGGCATCGGCCTGCTACCGCTCGGCACCGGTCAACGCCAGCGGGCCGGATTTCATCAACGCCGTGGCCGCACTCGACACCACGCTGGCGCCGCTGGCGCTGCTGGCCGCGCTGCAAGGCATCGAGTTGCAATTCGGCCGCCAACGGCCCTATGCCAACGCGCCGCGCACCCTCGATCTGGATTTGCTGCTGCATGGCGACGCCCGGCTGCAAACCGCCACCCTCACGCTGCCGCACCCGCGCCTGCAGCAACGCGCTTTTGTCTTGCAGCCCTTGCTGGAGATTGCGCCTGATCTGGCCGCGCCGGGCCTGGGCCCGCTGGCCCGCTGGCTGCCCGCCACCGCCGGCCAGCCGATCGAGCGGCTTGCGCCGCCTTGATGGGCCGGCGATGACGCCTGCGGCCGTGAAAAAGCCCCGGCATACAATCCATTTGTGACAAATTGGTGACGGCTTTGCGGCACCGCCCGGCCGCCTTGCTTGGCCGATCCCCCTGGAGCCCCCCCATGTTCTTTGCCAAGCTGCTGCCCCGAGAGGGCAATTTTTTCGAGCTGTTCAATGAGCACGGCAAACACATCGTCACTGGCGCCCGGGCCTTCATGGCGATGGTGCAGCACTACAGCGACGAGACCCTGCGCGCCAAGTACGCCGCCGAGGTGGACAGCGCCGAGAAGCAGGCCGACCGCATCACCGCCGAGGTGCACCGGCTGCTGCACAAGACCTTCATCACGCCGATCGACCGCGAGCAGATCCACGGCCTGATCAATGCGATGGACGACATCCTCGACCTGCTGCAGGACAGCAGCGAAGTGATGTCGCTGTACGACCTGAAGAGCGTCAGCGAGGACGTGCTGCGCCTGGGCGAGATATCGGCCAAATGCTGTGAGCGGGTGCAGCACGTGGTCACCCTGCTGCCCCAGTTGAACAAGGCCAGCGTGGCCGAGGCGGCGCTCAAGACCTGCGAAGAGATCGACCGGCTGGAGAGCGACGCTGACCGGGTGATGCGCTCGGCGATGAGCAAATTGTTCCGCGACAACATCGAGGTGCGTGAGCTGATCAAGTTGAAGGCGGTGTACGAGCACCTGGAGTCGATCTCAGACCGCTGCGAGGACGTGGCCAACATCGTCGAGGGCATCGTTCTTGAAAATTCCTGATCGCCGGGCCCGCTGGCGCTGACGATGGACACGCTGCAAATCAATTTCTGGGTCGTCGTGCTGCTGGTGGTGCTGGCGGTGTCGTTCGACTTCATGAACGGCTTTCATGACGCCGCCAACTCGATTGCCACCGTCGTCTCCACCGGCGTGCTCAAGCCGCAGCGGGCGGTGCTGTTTGCGGCGTTTTTCAACGTGCTGGCGATTGCGGTGTTCCACTTGAACGTGGCCGCCACCATCGGCAAAGGCATCGTGCAGCCGGGCGTGGTCGATCACCATGTGGTGTTTGGCGCGTTGATCGGCGCCATCGCCTGGAACCTGGTCACCTGGTTTTACGGCATCCCGTCCAGCAGCTCGCATGCACTGATCGGCGGCATCGTCGGCGCGGTGATCGCCAAGGCCGGCGCCGGCAAATTGATCGGCGCCGGGGTGGGCAAGACGGTGGCCTTCATCTTCATCTCGCCTTTGCTGGGCTTTTTGCTGGGCGGGCTGATGATGGTGCTGGTGGCATGGGTGTGCCGGCGGGCGTCGCCCTTGCGGGTTGATCGCTGGTTCCGGCGCCTGCAACTGGTGTCGGCCGGCGCGTATTCACTGGGCCACGGTGGCAACGACGCGCAAAAAACCATCGGCATCATCTGGATGCTGTTGATCGCCGCCGGCTATGTGGGCGCCGCTGACAAGATGCCGCCGGCCTGGGTGATCTGGGTTTGTTACCTGGCCATTGGCCTGGGCACGATGTTTGGCGGCTGGCGCATCGTCAAGACCATGGGCCAGCGCATCACCAAACTCAGGCCGGTGGGCGGTTTTTGTGCTGAGACGGGCGGCGCGATCACCTTGTTTCTTGCCACTGCACTGGGCGTGCCGGTGTCCACCACCCACACCATCACCGGCGCGATCGTGGGCGTGGGCGCGGTGCGCAATGCGTCGGCCGTGCGCTGGGGCGTGGCCGGCAATATCGTCTGGGCCTGGATTTTCACGATCCCGGCCACGGCGTTTGTGGCGGCGGTGTTTTACTGGGTGAGCTTGACGATTTTTTGAGGTGGCGGTGAGCCCCCTCACCCCAACCCGCTCCCACGTGCGTGGCCGCGCGCCCGTCAAATCTACTCGGCCCTGGCGCCTGAGTCTTTCACCACCTTGGCCCATTTGACGATCTCGCTGGCCTGGTATTTGGCCAGCTCGTCGGGGGTTGAGATCCACGGCTCCAGCCCGATGGTCTTGAGTTTGTCGGCCACCTCGGGCAGCTTGAACACCCGCACCATCTCGGCATGGATGCGCGCCACCACGTCTTTCGGGGTGCCGGCCGGCGCAAACACCGCAAACCAGGTGGTGGCCTCGAAGCCGGGCACGGTCTCGGCCACCGTGGGCACATCAGGCGCGGCGGGAGACCGTTTGATGGTGGTTTGCGCCAGCGCCCGGATCTTGCCGTCGCGGGCCATCGGCAGGGCCGACGGCATGTTGTCGAACATCAACTGAATCTGGCCACCCACCAGATCAGGGATCGCAAACTGCCGGCCTTTGTACGGCACATGCTGCATCGTGGTGCCGGTGAGTGACTTGAACAGCTCACCCGAGACATGCACCGACGTGCCGATGCCGGGTGAGCCAAAGCTCAGCTTGTTCGGGTTGGCCTTCATGTAGGCGATCAGCTCGGCCACGCTCTTGACCGGCAGGTCATTGGTGACCACCAGCAGGTTGGGTGCGCTAGCCACGTGCGCCACCGGGGTGAAATCCTTCACCATGTCGTAGGGCATGCGTGCGTACAGCGCGCCGTTGATCGAGTGCGTGCCCACCGTGCCCATCACCAGCGTGTGGCCGTCGGCCGGCGCTTTGGCCACCTTGTCGGCGCCGATATTGCCGCCGGCACCGGGCACGTTGTCCACCACCACCGGCTGGCCGAACTGGGCCTTGTCGGCAAACAGCCGGGCCAGCAGGTCAGGTGCCCCGGCGGCCGGGAAGGTGACCACCAGCCTGATCGGTTTGGTGGGAAAGCCGGTTTGTGCGCCGGCCACCGCCGCACTGAGGCCCAGCGCGCCGGCCAGCAGCAGGTTTTTCAACGTCATGGTGTGTCCTTCGCAGTCGAATGGCCGCAGTTGCGGCAGCCGGCCAGCATACAAAACGGCCCGCCCACGGCGGGCCCGGGATGTCCCTTGTCGGGGGGGTCACCAAGGCGACCGCCGCGCAACTGGCGCGCTTTTACGATCCGGCCAGCCGGCGCCCGCTGGGCGCAAACCACATCAGGAGACCGCCATGCCCATGCCATTTTCCAGCCCCCTGAAGGCCGCTGCGCTGGCCGTGCTGGCGCTGTGCGCAGCGCTGCCCGCCGCCGCCGCCGAGACGGTGAAGATCGCCTTCATCGATGTGCTGTCGGGCCCGTTTGCCCGCGCCGGTGAGGGCTCATTGGCGCAACTGCGTGAGGTCGTCAGCCAGATCAATGCCAAGGCCGGTGCCAACGATGTGAAGTTCGAGGTGGTGCCGTTTGACGGCAAGGGCACACCGCAAGAAAGCGTCACCGTGCTGAAGGCCGCCACCGACCAGGGCATCCGCTACATCACCCAGGGCGGCGGCTCGGGCGTGGCGTTTGCGCTCAGCGAGGCGGTGACCAAACTGGCCGAGCGTGAGCCCGACAAGGCCACCTTGTTTCTCAACTACTCAGCGATGGACCCGGGGCTGACGAATGACCGCTGCAGCTTCTGGCACTTCAGGTTTTACCCGTCCAGCGAGATGAAGATCGAGGCGCTGACGACCTATCTGAAGACGCGGCAAGACGTCAAGAAAGTATTTTTGTTGAACCAGAACTACACCCACGGCCAGCAGGTGAGCAAGGCCGCACGCGAGTACCTGGGGCGCAAGCGGCCCGACATCCAACTGGTGGGCGATGACTTCATCCCCATCGCCCAGGTGCGTGACTTTGCGCCGCACATCGCCA
>JANMKO010000046.1:0-11386 GCA_031372085.1 Betaproteobacteria bacterium | reverse complement strand
CCGGTGGGCGATTCGATCTCGCAGCCCGACGACGGCTTCCCGGGCATTTACACCGCGCTCACCGAGGCCGCAGAGACGATGCGCCGGGGCGGCGGCGTGGGCTACGATTTTTCACGCATCCGGCCCAGCGGCGCCTGGGTGGCACCCACCCAGAGCAGCGCGTCGGGCCCGGTGAGTTACATGCGGGTGTTTGACCGCAGCTGCGAAACCGTTGAAAGCGCGGGCAGCCGGCGCGGCGCGCAAATGGCGGTGCTGCGCTGCGACCACCCCGATGTCGAGGCTTTCATCCGCGCCAAAGACGCCGGTGACTTGCGCAACTTCAACATCTCGGTCGGCGTCACCGACGCCTTCATGCAGGCAGTGGCCGCCGATGGTGAGTTTGCGCTGGTGCACAAGGCCGAGCCCGGGCCGGCGCTCAAAGCCGCCGGTGCGGTGCGGCGCGGGGACGGGCTGTGGGTCTACCGCACGCTGCAAGCCCGCTCGCTGTGGGATCTGGTGATGCGCAGCACCTATGACCATGCCGAGCCGGGTGTGCTGTTTCTTGATCGCATCAATGCCGACAACAACCTGGGCTATTGCGAGACGATTGCGGCCACCAACCCGTGTGGCGAGCAACCCCTGCCACCCTACGGCTGCTGCTGCCTCGGCAGCGTGGATTTGACGCAGTTTGTGCAGCACCCGTTTGCGCCCGATGCCGGCTTTGACGACGCCGGTTTTGCCGAGGTTTGCGCGCTGGCCACCCGCATGCTGGACAACGTGCTCGATGTCACCGTCTGGCCGCTGCCGCAGCAGCAGGCCGAGGCCATGGCCAAGCGCCGCATCGGCCTGGGTTTTACCGGCCTGGGCGATGCGCTGGTGATGTTGGGCCTGCGCTACGACACCGAGCCGGCCCGCGCGATGGCGCGCCGCATTGCGGCCGGCATGCGTGACGCGGCCTACAGCGCCAGCGCCGATCTGGCGGCCGAGCGCGGGGCGTTTCCGCTCTTCAATGCCGACCTGTTTTTGTCGCGTGGCAGTTTTGCGTCGCACCTGCCGCCGGCGCTCAAAGACAAGATCCGGGCCCAGGGCTTGCGCAACTCGCACCTGCTGTCGATCGCGCCCACCGGCACCATCAGCCTGGCCTTTGCCGACAACGCCAGCAACGGCATCGAGCCGGCATTCAGCTGGCGCTACACCCGCAAAAAGCGCGAGCCCGACAACCGCTTCAAGCACTACACGGTGGACGACCACGCCTGGCGGCTGTACCGGCACTTGAAGGGTGACGACGCGCCGCTGACCGATGCCTTTGTCACCGCACTCGAGATGAGCGCCGAGGCCCATGCCGCGATGGTGGCCGCCGTGGCGCCGTACATCGACACGTCGATCAGCAAAACCGTCAACGTGCCGGCTGACTACCCGTATGCCGATTTCCAGGGCCTGTACCTGCAAGCCTGGCAGGCGGGATTGAAGGGCCTGGCCACCTACCGGCCGAATGCGGTGCTGGGCTCGGTGTTGAGCGAGCATGCGCCGCTGTCGGCGGCCGGGCCCACGCCGGCGCAGGTGGCGGCCCCGGTGGTGGCGCAAGCGCTGGTGGTGCAGCCCCAGCCGCTGGCCGCGCCCGACGGCGCCAACCAGCGGCTGCGGTTGGATCGCCTGCCCGCCCCGGTGCTGGCCAGCCTGCGCTGGCCCAGCCGGCCTGATCTGCCCGGGGGCAACCCGGCCTGGAGCTATTTGATCCAGCACCCGTTTGGTGATTTTTCGCTGTTTGTCGGTGAGCTGCCGGCCGAGGCCGGGCCCGACCTCGGGCTGTTTGCCAAGAACGTGCCGTTTGAGGTGTGGGTCAACGGCGCCGAGCAGCCGCGTGGCATCGGCGCCATGGCCAAGACCCTGTCGATGGACATGCGCGCCAACGATGCCGCCTGGCTGAAGTTGAAGCTCGATGCGCTGGCCACCGTGGCCGAAGAGCGCGCCTTTGAGATGCCCTTCCCGCCGAACGGCGAAAAACGCTTGTTCCCTGGCGTGGTGGCAGCCACGGCGGCGGTGATCCGCTGGCGCTGTGAGCAACTCGGTGCCTTGCAAGAGGGTGGTGCTACCCCGGTGCTGGACGCCATGTTCAGCCGCGACGAGCCGCGCACCGGCACCGCCGGCACGCTGGCCTGGGCGGTGGATGTGGACAACCACAGCACCGGTGAATCATTCACGGTGACGCTGAAAGAGGTGTCGCTGCCGGGGCCGGACAGCACCAGCATCACCCGACAGAACGCTGGAACGCCCGGGTTGGTCACCCGACCGTGTGCCATCGGCTTCTCGGGCAATTACCCACGCGCTTTTGACGGCCTGGCGCGCTTGCTGTCGCTCGACATGCGGGTGATGGACCCGGCCTGGATCGGCATGAAGCTGCGCAAGCTGCTGAATGTGGGTGAGCCGCTGGGCCACTTCATGGCGCCGGTGCCGGGTGAAAAGCGCCAGCAGGTCTGGCCCAGCACCGTGGCTTACATCGCCCGGCTGGTGATCCACCGCTACGCCATGCTGGGCGTGCTGAATGACGACGGCCTGCCGCTGCGCGAGATGGGCATTCTGGCCGCGCCGCTGGCCAGGGCGGGCGGCGCCGTGGCGGTGGGGCCATCAACGGGCCAATCTGCGGGCGCCAGCCCGGGCTGGATGGCCGGCAAAGCCTGCCCCGAATGCGGCAACCACACGCTGATCCACAAAGACGGCTGCGAGTTTTGCACCAACTGCGGGTTTGTCGGGCAGTGCGGTTGAGGTAATTTCAAATAACCCAAAGATGAATCGCATGCAGCCCCCCTGCCAAAGCCCCGCTGTGGCGCAAAGGTTTGCGGCCGATCCGCCCACGGTGCGGCCCAAACTGCTGGCCTTGCGCAAAATGATTTTTGGCGTGGCGGCGCAACCCCCGGCGTCGGGCCGCTGCAAGAAACTTTGAAATGGGCGGCCGGCACGGGGCCGTGCGGCGCGTCAGCGGGGGCCGCTGCCGGGCCCGGCGTGGGGCGGGTGCGGGTGCGGGTGCGGGCCGGCATCCGCCGGCTCACCCTCGTCCACCCAGGCGTTGAGCAGGGTGTAGGCCACCGCCAGCACCACCGGGCCGACAAAAATGCCGACCAGGCCAAAGGCCAGCAGGCCGCCGATGACGCCGACCAGGATCAGCAGCAACGGCAGGTCAGCGCCTTTTCGGATCAGCATCGGGCGCAAGAAGTTGTCCAGCGTGCCCACCAACACCGTGACCACCAGCAAAAACGTGCCCCAGCCGGTGTTGCCGCCCCAATACAGCCACACGACAGCCGGCAGCAGCACCACAAACGGGCCCAGTTGCACGAGGCACAGCAGCAGCATCACCACGGTGAGCAACCCGGCGTAGGGCACGCCGGCCACCGCCAGGCCGATGCCGGCCAATACCGATTGCACCAGTGCCGTCACCCCCACGCCCAGCGCCACGCCGCGGATGGCCTGGCCGGCCAGCACCACCGCCGCCTGGCCGTGCGCACCGCCCAGCCGCTGGCCGATGCGCAGCAGTGCCGCCGCCGCCGTCTCGCCCTGGGCAAACATCAGCGCGGCCAGTGCCACGATCAGCAGCACCTGCACCACCAGCGCGCCCACACTGCCCACCTCAGCCACCAGCCAGCGCGCGGCCTGGCCGGCATACGGTTGCACCTTGGTCCACAGGCCGTCGGCACCGGCGGACGCGGCCTCTTTCCACAGCAGGTCGATCTTCGGGCCGACAAACGGCAGCGACGTCAGCCAGTCGGGCGGTGTGGGCATGCGCAATTGCGACATCTGCTTGGCGAAATCGACGATCTCGTCAGCGTTTTGCACCAGCGTGGTGATGGCCAGCGTCAACGGCACGACAAACAGCAGCAGCAGGCCAAAAGTCATGACCAGCACGGCCAGGCTGCGGCGGCGCCACAGCCGGGCCTGCAGGCCCCGCATCAGCGGCCAGGTGGCCACCACGATCATCGTGGCCCAGATGGCCGGCGCCACAAACGGCCGCAAAACCCAGAACGCGGCGGTGATCAGCCCGGCGATGAACAGCACGCCCAGGGTGTTGCGGGCCAGGTCGGGCGGGGGTGGCGGGGTCATGGCGGGCGATTATCCGGGCCCAGGCGGGGCGGGATGCGGGGCCGCCGGCCGGGTTGGCAAGTCGGTTGGCAAGTCGATTTGCAAGTCGATTTGCAAGTCGGTTGGCAAGTCGATCTGCGAGCCTGTCTGCAAGCCGGTCTGCAACTCGGTTTGCAAGCCGCCCGCCAGCGCGCCCAGGCAGCGCAGGCACAGGCAGCCGCTGTAGCGCTGGTGCAGCCGGGCCCCGGCGCGGGCGTCCAGCCGCACGGTGCTGCAGGCGCAGGGCCCCGGGCCGGCCCGGCCGCACTGGAAGCCGCCGCCGCAGCGCGGGCAGCGGTCGGCGGTGGCGGGCGCGGCGGGCGTCGCGGGCAGGGTGGTGCTGGCGCCGGCCGGCGGGCACGCACCGGCCCCCGCACCGGCGCTCATGAGAACAGCCGCAGGTGCTGCTCGCGCAGCAGGTTTTTCTGCACCTTGCCCATGGCATTGCGCGGCAGATCGGCCACCACGAACACCTGCTTGGGCACTTTGAAGTTGGCGATCCGGGTCTTGAGGCAGGCGATCAGCGCCGCCGCGTCCAGCGTGGCGCCGGGCCGGGCCACCACCACCGCCACCACCGCCTCACCAAAATCGGCATGCGGTGCACCGATCACCGCCGATTCAGCCACGCCGGGCAGCGCATTGATGACGTCCTCGACCTCGGCCGGATAGACGTTGTAGCCGCCGCTGATGATCAGGTCTTTGCTGCGGCCGACGATGCTGACGTAGCCGTCGGGCCCCACCAGGCCCACGTCGCCGGTCTTGAACCAGCCATCGGCGGTGAACTCTTCTTGCGTTTTCTCCGGCATTTGCCAGTAGCCGGCAAACACGTTCGGGCCGCGCACCTGGATCTGGCCGATCACACCCGCCGGGCAAAGCGCGCCAGCGTCGCCCACCACGCGCAGGGCCACGCCCGGCAGCGCCGGGCCCACGGTGCCGCGCCGGCGTGGGCCGTCGGCGGCACGGCAGGGGTTGCTGGTCAGCATCACCGTCTCGCTCATGCCGTAGCGCTCCAGCAGGGTGTGGCCGGTGCGGGCGGTCCAGTCATCGAAGGTGTCCACCAGCAAGGGCGCTGAGCCGCTGATGAACAGCCGCATGTTGCGGCAGGCATCGCGGGTGAGCGTGGGCTCGGCCAGCAGGCGCACGTACAAGGTGGGCACGCCCATGAAAACGGTGGCGTCGGGCAACCTTTGCACCACGGCCCGGGGGTCGAATTTGCCAAACCAGACCATCTTGCTGCCGTTCAGCAGCGCGCCGTGCAGCGCCACGAACAGGCCGTGCACGTGGAAGATCGGCAGGGCGTGGATCAGCACATCACCGCCTTGTGCTGGCGTGCGCCAACCCCAATAAGTTTGCAGCGTGCGGGCATTTTCAGCCAAGTTGCCGTGGCTCAGCATCGCGCCTTTGCTGCGGCCGGTGGTGCCGCTGGTGTACAGGATGGCGGCCAGCGCATCGGCCGGCAACACGGCAGGCGTGTGCTGGTCACCGTGGTGGGCGGCGCGGGCCAGCAGCGTGCCGTCGCGCGCCTCACCGAGGGTGAACACATGCGCGCTGCCGGCCGTGAAGGCGATGCGGCTGACCCAGGCAAAGTTTTTGGGTGCACACACCACCACCGCCGGCTCGGCATTGCCGATGAAGTAGCCGATCTCGGCCGCCTGGTAGGCGGTGTTGAGCGGCAGGTAAACCAGGCCGGCGCGCAGCACGGCCAGGTACAGCATCAGCGCCTCCACGCTTTTTTCGGTCTGCACCGCCACCCGGCTGCCGGCCGGCAGGCCCAGGCTGGCCAGCAGGTTGGCCAGTCTGGCGCTGCCGCCGTCCAGATCGCGCCAGGTATAGGCCGCACCGATGCCGTGGCCGTCGGCCACGTCGACGGCCAGCGCATCCAGATCGGCCGGAAAGCCGGCCCGCAAGGCCACAAAAAGATTGCTGTTGCTCATGCTTGTCTGTCCATCGTCTAAAACAACCAACCCCCAATCAACCCCAGCCGACCGACCGAATCGGAACGAAGCCGAACCACGCCGAACGAAGCCGAATCAAGTGACCGCAGTGGATCCGGCTGCGCCGGTCCACCTGCGGTTGCCCCCCTTGGGGGGAGCGCCGCAGGCGCTACGGGGGGTTACTCCAACTTTGCGCCTGAGGTCTTCACCACCTCGGCCCAGCGCTTGGTCTCACTGCCGACAAAGCCGCCAAAATCAGCGCCCCACAGGTTGGGCGGGTTGGCGCCCAGGCCCGACCAGATGGTTTTCAGCTCGTCGCTGGCCAGGGCTTTTTTCAGCTCGGCCTGCATGGCGGCCACCAGCGCCGGCGGCGTGCCCTTGGGGGCCCACAGGCCGTACCAGGTGGCCACCTGGTAGCGGGGCACACCGGCCTCGGTGGACGACGGCACATCGGCGAAGCCCGGTGCCCGGGTGGCTGAGGCCACGGCCAGCGCCTTGATGCGGCCGTTTTTGATGTGCACCGCCGACGAGCCCAGGCCGTCAAACATCATGTCCACCTGGCCGGCAATCAGGTCTTGCAGCGCCGGGCCCGCACCGCGGTACGGGATGTGGGTGATGAAGGTGCCGGTTTGCAGCTTGAACAGCTCACCCGCCAGGTGGTGCGACGTGCCGTTGCCGGCCGAGCCGTAGTTCAGCTTGGCCGGGTTTTTGCGCAGGTAGGCCAGCAGGCCCGGCAAATCAGTGGCCGGCACACGCTGCGGGTTGACGACGATCACCTGCGGCACGCTGGCCAGCAGGCCCACCGGCACGAAGTCGGCTTCGAGGTTGTAGTCGAGCCGCGGGTACATCGACGGCGCGATGGCGTGGTGCACCGCGCCCATGAAAAACGTGTGGCCGTCGGGCGCGGCACGGGCGGCGATGCTGGCCCCCACGGTGCCGCCGGCCCCGCCTTTGTTGTCGACGACAAATTGCTTGCCGGTGTTTTTGGTCAGCACCGCAAACAGCGGCCGGGCAAAGGCGTCGGTGCCACCGCCGGCCGGAAACGGCACGACGATGGTCACCGGCTTGGCCGGCCAGGCGGCGGTTTGTGGCTGGGCCTGGGCCTGGGCTGGCGGGCTGGCTTGCAGCAGCGTGGCCAGCGCGGCGGCGCCGGTCAGCAGCGCGCGGCGGCGCGGGGCTTGGGTCATCTTGTCTCCGGTGGGGGCTGTGGCGTCTGGGGCGCCGTGCCAGCCCCGGGCCGGTGAGGCCCGGGGCTGGCAAACCGGATCGTAAGGGCTTGCGCCGGGGCGGGCGATGGACGCGGGCCCCGGCCTGTGGCGCCGCTGCCTGCCGCGTCAGGCCGCTGCCAGCGCCGCTGCGGGCCGGCCCAGCCAGTGCCGCCAACCGGCTTGCGCCGGGCGCGCCGGACCGCACACCGCCACCGTGGCGCTGCCGCCCAGCGCTGTCACCAGCACCGGCTGGGCAGAATCGACCAGCAGGCTGTCGCCGGCCTGCAGCACGATGTCACGCAGGTCGTTGTCCAGCGTCACCCACAGCGTGCCGGCCACCGCCCGCAGCCGGGTGCCGCCAGCGTCCGTCAAGCGCAGCAGCTGGTGCGCCGGTATTTGCAGCACGGCTTGCGAAAGATGCAGTTGCAAAGCAGACATGTTGAGCTCCTTGGTGTTGAAAGTGTCATGCGACGCCTGCATGCAAGAAACTTGCGGTTTGGCGCAGCGTGGGTTGGAATATGCACCGCGCAACCCTGGGCGACCAACGCTCAATTTGCATCCAACGCATTCCTTCAGCGCATGTCAAGAGACGACGAATGCAAAACAACCCGCACCGCCTGCCGCCGCTGGATTTGCTGGTCTCGTTTGAGGCGGTGGCCCGGCAGGGCTCGATCACCCGCGGCGCTGCCGAGCGCTTTGTCACCCAATCGGCGATGAGCCGGCAGATCGCCGCGCTGGAGGCTGACCTGGGCACGCCGCTGTTCCAGCGCCGGCACCGCGCGCTGGCACTCACCGACGCCGGGCGCCGGCTGCTGGCCGCCTGCACGCCGGTGCTGGCCCAGTTGCGAGAGACGTTTGCCGCAATCCGGGCGCCGAATGCACGTGAGCTGCTGGCGGTGACCACCACGCCCAGCTTTGCGTCGCTGTGGCTGATCCCCCGGCTGGCCGGTTTTACCCGCCAGCACCCGGGCATGGATGTGCGGCTGGACGCCAGCTTCGAGCGCCGGGATCTGCAACGCGACGGCTTTGATCTGGCGGTGCGCTACGGCCCGGCGGCGCGTGCCGACGGCCAGTGGCTGTTTGGTGAGGCCATCGTGCCGGTGTGCAGCCCCGGGCTGGCGCAGCGCGCCGACGCGCCACTGGCCACCCCTGCTGACCTGGCCCGGCACACCCTGCTGCAAGTGGCGTCGCAGCCCGGCGCCATGCCGCTGGAATGGGATTCTTGGTTGCAGGCGCTGGGCATGCCACAGGTGCAACCGCGCGCCACGCTCACCCTCAGCGGCTACAACGAGATGGTTGCGGCGGCGGTGGCGGGGCAGGGCGTTGCGCTGGGCCGCCGGCCGCTGGTCGATGCGCTGCTGCAAAGCCAGCAGTTGGTGGTGCCGTTTGGCACCGCCGCCGACACCGCCTGGGCGTACTTTCTGGTGGTTGCACCACTGGCGCGGCAGCGGCCGGCGGTGCAGGCGCTGGCGGCGTGGTTGCTGGCCGAGGCCGGCGGCGCGGGGTGAGCGCCGCCGGGTGGCCGGTCAGCGCCCCTCAGCGCCGGTCCGCACCGGTCAGCGCTGATCAGCGCCGCAGGCGCCGGCAGATCTCCAGCAACTTCGGCCAAGCCTGCGCGCGCTGGTGGTGCCGCAAGCGCCCGAGCCCGCCGCCCAGGCCGCGCAACCGGCCCAGCGGGGGCAGTGCGAGGCCAACTGTGCGCAGCACCGCCCGGTGCGGCTGAGCTGGGTGGGCCAAGCTGCTCAAGCGCGTATTCGAGATCGACCTGAAGCACTGCCCGAACTGCGGCGGCGAGCTGCAAGATCATTGCTGCCATCCTGGCGCAACCGGTGATCGAGAAGATCCTCGCGCACCTGGAGCATGCAGGCTGACTGTGGACGCAGGAGCGCGCCTGCGCGCGGGTCCTGCGCCTCAGGAGGGATTTGCGCCTGCAAGCGCAAGCGCGGCCTGCAAAGCGCGGCCTGCAAGGCCGGGCACCGCCTCGCGCAGCCGCCCGCGGTCAATCGCTGCAAGCGGCTTGACGATTGCCATCCATGATGTTTCAGGCGGCCCCGGTGCCCAGGGCTGCGGAGATAGGTTGCGTCCGAGTTCTCCGGGAAGGGTCAAAACGACTCAATAATCAGGGTTACCCCGTACTCGACTTCCATGTCCAACACCCCTGGGCGGTACTGTCAACGCCATGTGCAGGTCGCAGCCGACTTCAAAGACCCCATCAAGCGCTGTCAGCTGCCGTGCCGGGGCGATCACGGGCGAGGAAAAGGGTGTTTGGATTTCCTATCCTCCAGCCCCCCATTTGCAGCCGCTGCTCGACCGTATTCACGAGCTGCTGGGCCCGGGCGGCGCGGCCGACAGCATCGCTGATGAAGCGCTTCAAGATCATCGGTGCGCTGCGCCGGCCGGTGCCGCCCGAACACGTCGAGCGCCTGGGCGATGCCTTGATGCACCGGCGCCGCCTGCACCTGCGCTACCTGACCCGGGCCCGCAGCGAGGTGGGCGAGCGTGAGGTCTCACCCCAGTGCCTGGTGCACTACCGCAACACCTGGTACCCGGACGCCCGGTGTCACAGCTGAGCGCCTGCTGCGCTTTGCGCTGGACGCGGTGCAGGAGGCACGCCTGCTGGAGGCCGGGGCCAAGGATGTGGCGCTGCGGCAAGTGCAGGCCGAGATGCACACCGGCTACGGCAGCCATGCCGGCGGCACCCGCCAAATGGCCACATTGCGCTTCAGCCCGCAGGCCGCGCCCTGGGCCAGCCGCGAAGAGCGGCACCCCGAGCAGCAGGGCCGGTTTCTGGACGACGGAAGCTGGGAGCTGAGCCGGCCCTACATGAACGAGACCGAGCTGGAGATGGACCTGCTGCGCCAGGGTGAGCAGGTGCAGGTGCTGGCCCCCGACAGCCTGCGTCAGGCGGTGCAGCGGCGGCTGGCAGCGGCGCTAGCGGCGTTTGGCTGAGCGTGGCGTTTGGCCTGCTGCGCAAGCTTTCGGACTGAGCCCCATGCATTTTTTCACCCTGCACCAGGCCCGCCCCCCGCGCCTGAAGGGACGCCTGCCCGCCCGGGGGAATGGATTGAACCGCTAAAATTGAATAATTCCTTGGGCAGACATCAGGCCATCCGGCCCACGACACCAAGGGGCAGTGCACAGGGAGTGATCATGGGTGTTCGTTTCGGGCTGCTGGCAGCGGCCCTGGTGGGGTGCTTGTCCGCTTGCGGGGGGGGTGGCGCAGGCGAGGCTGCGGGCGCTGGGGTTCCGGCCCCCAACATCACCTCGGCCAGTGTTGACCGCAGCAGTGTCGCGCTGACGTGGGAGCACGGCAACACCGATACCGCGGCCCTGGTGGTGCTCAATGCCAGCAGCACGGTGCCCACGCCCTTGTTTGTCGGTGCCAGCACGGCGGGCGGCCAGGTCGACCCCAACATCGGCCAGATCGATGTGGCGCTGCCGTCGGCCAGCCGTGCCAACGTGCGCATCAGCCCCCGGGCCGGTCTGGCCGCCGGCAACTACAGCGGCACCGTGGTGCTCAAGGCCTGCATCGACGCCGCTTGCAGCCAGCAGTACGGCGGGTCGCCGATCAATGTGGCCTACAGCTTCACGGTGGCGCCGCTGGAGGCCGGCTTCGACGCCAGCCCGCGCACCCTGCTGATCGAGGGCGAGGCCCAGCAGACGCTGGCCCAGCTGGTGCAGGTGACGCTGCCGGCCGGCGTGAGCAGCTACACCGCCAAGGCGGCCGACCCGGCCACGGTCATCGATTCGGTCTCGCCCACCGGCTTTAGGGTGACGGTGCCGGCCAGGGCGGTGGGCAGCTACAGCAGCACGGTGGAGGTGGTGGCCGGCGGCCTGAAGCGCCTGGTCACGGTCCAGCACACCGCCACCCCGCGCCGGTTGAAACTGCAGCTGCCCAGCATCACGGTCGGCAGCAGCAGCGCCGTGGGCACCCGCTTTGTGCTGGACCTGGTGCAATACGCCGAAGGGCAGTCAACTTTCAGCGTCAGCAACGACGGCCACCCCTGGCTGGCTGCGGTGCCCACGACCGGGGGCGTGTTGGTGACGCTGGCGTCGCTGCCGGCGGGCCGCTACCTGGGCAGCATGACCGTGAGCAGCGGCATTGACCGCGTCACCGTGCCGGTGACCTACATCGTGGACAAGGGCGTCGCTGCA
>JANMKO010000038.1:0-6003 GCA_031372085.1 Betaproteobacteria bacterium | reverse complement strand
CTACCGGCCGCACGGCCGGCTGTTTTACTACCGCAGCGTGCCGCCCGAGACGCCGGTGGCCGGGGCCGAGGCGGTGCTGTTCGAGGACGAGTGGCTGGTGGTGGCCGACAAGCCGCACTTCTTGCCGGTCACGCCAGCGGGCCGGTATTTGCAAGAGACGCTGCTGGTGCGGCTGCGGCGCAAGCTGCGCTGCGATGCGCTGGCGCCGCTGCACCGCATCGACCGTGAGACCGCCGGGGTGGTGCTGTTTGCCAAGCAGCCGGCCACCCGCGCCCGCTACGAGGCGCTGTTTGCCCAACGCCGGGTGGCCAAGACTTACCAGGCCATCGCGCCCTGTTGGCCAGCGCTGCGCGGGCCAGCGCCGCCAGGGCCGGCGTCGGGATTTCCGCTCACCCGGGCCAGCCCGCCAGGGCCGGCGCTGGGATTTCCGCTCACCCGCGCCAGCGTGCTGGTGGCGGGCAGCCACTTCATGCAGATGCGGGAGTGGGGGGACGAACCCGCCAAAGCACCCAGCACCGTGCCCAGCCCCAACCCGCCGCGCCCGCCCAACGCCATCACCACCATCGATTGCCTGCAAATCCAGGGCGCCTGGGCGCGTTACCAGTTGCGCCCGCTCACCGGCCAGCGCCACCAGTTGCGGGTGCACATGGCCGCGCTGGCACTGCCGATCCTGGGTGACCGGATCTACCCGCTGCTGCTGCCTGCGGGCAGCGATGACGCGGCCAACCCGCTGCGGCTGCTGGCGCAAAGCATCGAGTTTGTCGATCCCGTCACCGGGCAGTTGCGCCATTTTGAAAGCCAGCGCACGCTGGCGTTCCCGGTCGAGCCATCGCCAGCCTGACGGCCGGGCCGACCCGGCCGGTGGCCTGGATCGGCCGCAAAATGGCCGGGCCGGCGAACCCCCCGCAACCCACAACGACCCACACTCGCAACCCCCCCGGCAATCCCCTTCTGGCAATCCCCCTCCGGCAATCCCCACCGCGCAACCTGCGCCGCAAGCCCGGCCCCAACAGCCGCCCCCCGATGCACGCCCTGCAAATCGACCCCTGCACCCTGCCGCCCGCCCTGCTGGCCGAATGCCAGGCGCTGCGCGTCGAGGTGCGGGCTTTTCTGGCCGACGCGCTGGCTGACTTTCCGTCCGCCCTGCGGGTGCGCAACTGGTCGGGCAGCAGCCCGGCCTTCAGCGCCCGGCTGGGCGCGCGGGGCTGGATTGGCATGACCTGGCCGCGCCGCTACGGCGGGCAAGAAAAATCACCGCTGGCGCGCTACGTGGTGCTGGAGGAATTGCTGGCTGCCGGCGCCCCGGTGGCCGCGCACTGGGTGGCCGAGCGCCCGAGCGCGCTGCTGCTGATGCGGCTGTCGCCCGATGGGCTGGCGCCAGCCATCGTGCCCGGTATCGCGCGCGGCGAGACGTTTTTTTGCATCGGCATGAGCGAGCCCGATTCAGGCTCTGATCTGGCATCGATCCGCACCCGCGCGGTGCACACGCCCGCCGGCTGGGTGGTGAACGGCCGCAAGGTGTGGACGTCGCGCGCCCACCAGGCCCACTACATGATCGCGCTGGTGCGCACCGGCAGCGCGGGCGAGGTGCGGCAGGCCGGCCTGTCGCAACTGCTGGTGGACATGACCAGCCCCGGCCTGACGGTGCGGCCCATCGTCAACCCACTCGGTGAGCATGATTTCAACGAGGTGACGTTTGACGATGTGCTGGTGCCGCATGCGCACCTGATCGGCGTGGCGGGCGACGGCTGGGCCCAGGTGTCGGCTGAGCTGGCGTTTGAGCGCAGCGGGCCCGAGCGCTACCTCAGCAGCACGCAATTGCTGCTGGAGATGCTGGACGCGGCCACAGCGACCGGGCCGGCCGGGGCGGTGGACGCCCGCCAGGCGGTGGCGCTGGGCCGCATCACGGCCAGCTATGCCACGCTGCGCCAGATGTCGCTGGGCGTGTCGGCCATGCTGGCGCGCGGTGACAACCCGGCGCTGGCGGCGGCGCTCGTCAAAGACCAGGGCGCGCTGGTCGAGCAGGCGATGCCTGACATCGCCCATGATTTGTACGGCGGGCTGGCGGCGCCAGGATCACCGCTGGCCGTGGCGATGGCGTACACCGCGCGCGCCGCGCCGTCGTTTTCACTGCGTGGCGGCACGCGCGAGATCTTGCGCGGCATCATCGCCAAAGGCCTGGGGCTGCGATGACCGCAGCGATGATCCAGCAAAGCACCGAGCGGCTTTTTGCTGCCGAGATGAGCCCTGCGCTGTTGCTGCGCTTCGAGGCCGGTGAGTTTGCCCACGCACTGTGGCAGCGGGTGGCCGACCAGGGCTTGACGCTGGCGTTGGCCACCGAGGCCGCCGGTGGCATTGCCGCGTCGTGGGCCGACGCCTACCCCATCCTGCACGGCATCGGCCACTGGCAGGTGCCGCTGCCGCTGGCCGAGACGATGATTGCCGCGCAATTGCTGTCGATGGCCGGGCTGGACGTGCCGGCGGGCCCGATCGCGCTGATCGAAGCAGACGCCCCCGGCGCCTGGCTGCTGGCTGACAGCGCCGCCGGCCTGCGCCTCACCGGCCGGGCGCAGCGCGTGGCCTGGGCCAGCGCCTGCCGTTGGGCACTTGTGTCACTGCCGGCGCGGGTGTCGCTGCCGGCGCCGGTGTCACTGCCCGCGCCGGGGCCAGCGGCCACCTCGGCTTCTGGCCGCATCCTGTTGGTGGACTTGCACGATGCTGCCAGCGTGCACATCAGCGCCCACCGCAACCCGGCCCACGAGCCGTGTGACGAGGTGGCGCTGCACGCCGCGCCGGTGCGGGCCCAGGCGCCCAACCCGATCCTGGCGCTGCACCGGCCCGTGCGCACGCTGGGCGCCATCGCCAGCAGCGTGATGATGGTGGGCGCGATGGAGTGGCTGCTGGCGCAATCGGTGCAGTACGCCAATGACCGGGTGCAATTTGGCCGGCCCATCGGCAAAAACCAGGCCATCCAGCACCTACTGGCGCTGCTGGCGGGTGACGTGGCCGCCGCCCGCGTGGCCGCGCTGGTGGCCTGTGCTGATGCCCCCGGCGTGGGCGCCACCGCCTGCCCGGCCGCGGTCTTCAGCGCGGCCGTGGCCAAGGTGCGCTGCGGTGAGGCGGCCACCCGCGCCGGGCCAATCGCCCACCAGGTGCACGGCGCCATCGGCTTCAGCCAGGCGCACCCGCTGCACTTTGCCACCCGCCGGCTGTTGGCCTGGCGTGAATGCCACGGCGCCGACGCCTGGTGGGCGCAGCGCCTGGGTGAGGCGGCCATCCATGCCGGCAGCGCCGGCTTTTGGCCGGCCGTCACCGACCGGCACTTTGCGGGCCTGGATTGGCCGCCTGCCGGCTGATCGGGCCCACCCGGCCGGCCCATCCCCACCCCCCTTGACCCCCCCCCAAAAAAATGACCGCCCCTTCCGAGAACCTGCGCATCAGCCACCAGCAGCACGTGGCCATCGTCGAGATCAACCGGCCACCGCACAATTTTTTTGACCAGCCGCTGATCCGCGACCTGGCTATCGCCTTCGAGGCCATCGACACTGATCCGGCGTTGCGCAGCATCGTGCTGTGCTCGTCGGGCAGCGCGTTTTGCGCCGGCGCCCACTTTGGCACCCGGGGTGATCCAACCGGCGCCGACAGCCCGCGCCGCGTCAACCCGATCTACGACGAGGCGCTGCGGCTGTTTGCCTGTGCCAAACCGGTGGTGGCGGCGGTGCACGGCCCGGCCATCGGCGGCGGGCTGGGGTTGGCGCTGGTGGCTGATTTCCGCATCACCTGCGCTGAGGCGCGGTTCTCAGCCAACTTCAACCGGCTGGGGTTTCATCCCGGCTTTGGCCTGTCGGTCACGCTGCCGCGATTGATCGGGATGCAGCAGGCGGCGCTGTTGTTTTACACCGGGCGGCGCATCGACGGTGCGCAGGCCCACACCATCGGCCTGGCCGACGTGCTGGTGGCGCAAGACCAGGTGCGGGTGCAGGCCATCCGGCTGGCCACCGAGATCGCGGCCAGCGCGCCGCTGGCGGTGGCGTCCACCCGCCAATCGCTGCGCCGCGGGCTGGTGGACGAGCTGCGCGCCGCCGTGGCGCGTGAGAGCGAGGCGCAGAACCGCGAGTTTCTCAGCGCCGATTTCAAAGAGGGCGTGGCGGCGATGGCCGACCGGCGCGAGCCGGTGTTCACCGGGCGCTGATCACCCCGGCCACCGGCTCAAACCACACGCCGGCCAGCAAAAAGCGGCCACCGTCCAGCAAGCAGGCGTGCAGCGCGGCAGCGGCCAGCACCGCCGCCGGATCGGCCACCGCCACCTGCAGCGCCGCAATGCGCTCGGGTGTGCCGGCCGGCGCAGCCACGATGCGCAGCGCGCCAAAGTCAAAGTCGAAGCGCTGACTGCCGTCGGCGTCGGCCCGGGCGGGCCAGCCCAGCAGCGCCGACCAGTGCCGGGCCAGGCCGGCCGGGTCGGGCGATTCGACCTCGGCCAGCGCCAGCCCGCTCACCCGGTCAGGCCGGCGCCCGGCCTGCCAGTGCGCACCGGCCGGGTGGTAGGGGCCGTCCAGCGCCTGGCCGCCCACGGTGTGGTCAAACTCCAAAATGGCGGCGCGGCAGTCGCGCGGGTGCAGTTGCACGCCCTGGTAATCCGGGTGGTCCAGGCTGAAAGCCACCCGCACGCCCATCAACCCGGCGCGCTGGCGGAAGGCCTCGGGCGCGTCGCAATCAAAGATCAGCATGTAGCCGCCGCGCTCTTGGCCGGGCGCGCCCGACCGGGCCAGAAACCGCCCGGCCGCCGTGCCGGCCTGGGTGGGCGCGACGATCTCAAGAAAACTGCTGCCCAACGCAAACAGCGCGTTTTCAAGGCCAAACCGGGCCACTGCCGGGTCGCGGTGGCACACCGGCAGGCCCAACACGGCCTGCACCGTGTCGGCCACCGGCGCCAGCCAGTGGCTCACCAGGCAAACCTGGCGCAGGCGCAAGTAGGGCGGGGTCAATCGGCCGCAAAACAGTAAAACAAGCCGGCGCCGCCGGTGGACTTCAGCACGTCCGGGCTGCAGCCCCGCGATTGGTGCGATGAGTTCCAGGATTTGGCCGGCACGCTCTCGTCCAGGCCGGTTTTGTCGTGGTGGCCCACCATCGCCGCGCCGCCGCTGGCCATCGTCCAGTTGCCGCAGGTCGAGTTGGCCTCACCGGCGATGGCCGTGCCGTCGGGCTGCGAGCCGGTGAGCACATCGTGCATGTTGGGCGTGTCGCCCCGGCCGTTGATGACGGCACCGGTCTCGGTCAGCGCCGTCTGCTTGCTCAGGTTGTTGGCGCCGTGCAGTTGCGCCACGTCGCTGGCCACGACCACGCCTTTGGCATTGGTCCACGGGCCTTTGCCAATGCGGTCGCGGGCATTGACGCCCGGCTGGCCGGCAAAGGGTTGCGTGCTCAAGTAGGCGCGCCAGGTGCGGTTGCCGGCACCGGCGGCGCTGGCCAGCTTCTGGCAATGCGCATCAGCACCGGCCAGGCCACCCAGGTCACCGCCTTTGCCGGGGTTGCTGCTGGTGACAAAAAAGCCGGTGCCGGTTTTGCCGGACATCATGCTGCCGCAGGCGGCCAGCAGCGAGACAGTGGCTGCGGCAGCCGCCAGGGCAGACCAACGGATTGATTGACGCATCGCGGGTTCTCCAAAAAAAAGGGGCCCGGGCAGTCTGCCAGAAACACGCCAGCCGGGGCAAAGCCGGAATCAGCGCGGCGGCTTGGGCGGCAACTTGGGCGGCGGCTTGGGCGGTGGCTTGGACGGCGGCCTGGATGGCGTGGAAGGCGGCCTGGAGGGCTTGGACGGCGGCATGGCCGCCGCGCGCCGCGCCGGGCGTGCTGGCGGGCTGACCGGCAGCACGGCACCCCGGGTGCGCGCCGTCCACACCTTGAAGGCATTCGGTGTCAGCTCCTTTTTGAGCAACTGCACCACCTGGCCCGGCGCCAGGCCGTGCTGCATCAGCACCGCGTTGAACGGCGGCCGGTCGTCCC
>JANMKO010000019.1:0-3744 GCA_031372085.1 Betaproteobacteria bacterium | reverse complement strand
GCTGGCGCTGATGCGCTCAGCCAGGCGCCACAGCGCCAGGCGGTGGGCGGCCACCAGCTGGCCGGGGTCGCTGCTGCTGGCGGCGGCGCGCAGATCGGCCTGGCCCACCTGCGGCGGCGTGGCGCCGGTCGGGTCGGCCAGCGTCCAGCGGGCGCGCAATTGCACGGCGGCGCGGTCGGGCGTCACGTCCAGCGCCAGCAGCTCCACCGCCAGTTGGCGGTCGATCACCAGGCCGGCCGGCAGCGGCGCGGCCCAGACACGGGCCGCGCCACGCAGCGTGCGCCAATCCTCTTGCAGCAGCCGGGGCAGGGCGTCGCGCAGCGGCTCGGCCCAGCGGTGGCCGTCCAGCGGCTGCAGGTGGCCGGCGCCGGCCGGCAGCAGCAGCGCGTCGCGGTCCAGGTAGGCGGGCAGGCGCAGCGGCGCCAGTTGCCAGGTGCCGCCGGCGGCGGTGGCGCTGGCCGGCCCGGCCACGCCGGCAGGTGGTGCCAGCGCCAGGGTGTACAGCCGCAGCGGCGGCGCCGGGCTGGCACAGCCGGCGCTGCACGTCAGCAACACCAGGGCCAGCAAAGCGGCGGGCACGGCCGGTGCGGCGGGGGCGGTCAAAGTCATGGTGGCCTCGGGCGGGGGGGTGGAGGGTGGGCGGGGGTGGAGGGCATGGGGTGGATGGGCCATCCCGGGTTGTGCAGGCGGTCAGGGCTGGGTGCCGGGGTTGCTGGCCGGCTCGCTGCTGCGCCCACGCAGCAGCGCGTCGGGCTGGCGGGCCAGCAGGTCGGCCAGCTCACGCACCGCGCGGGACGCTTGCGACACGTCTTGCAGCGCCCGCGTCAGGTTTTGCACCAGCGGCGCGCCCTCGCTGGTCTGGCTGCGCAGCGCGGCGGCGCTGCGCGCCAGCTCGTCAGCGGTTTGCTGCACCCGCTGCAGCAGCGCCGAGTCGGGCGCTGCCAGCGCGCCCACCCGGTCAGCGCTGCCGGCCACGCGGCGCGCGGCGTCGCCCACCCGGTCAGCGGCGTCGCCCAGCCGGCCCATCGTGCGCTGGCCATCGGTCAGCGTGGTCTGGGCGGCCTGGGCCAGCGGGTCTACCCGCCGGGCCAGGGCGTCGGTCAGGCGCCGCACCTGGCCGGTGATCTGCGTCAGGTCGCCCATCGCCTGTTTGAGCTCGGGCCCGGCCACCACCGCCCGGGCCGACGAGGCAATGGCCGACACATCGTCCAGCAGGCGCCGCATGTCCAGCCCCTCCAGTTGCTCTTTCAAGTTCTGGATGGCGGTGCTGGAGGTGGGGATCTCGACCCGCCCGCCATTGCCGCTGCCGGTGCCCCCGGCGTGCAGCCTGGCCGCACCGCCCGGGCGCAGATCAAGATCGATGTACAGCTGGCCGGTGAGCAGGCTTTGCATCGACAGTTGCGCCCGCAGGCCCCGGGCCACGAGCGCGGGCAGGGTGAGGTCGCTGGACACATCCGCATCCGCACCCGCACCCGCACCCGCAGCGGCGGGGCCGGGCAGGCTGCGGATCACATCGCGCTCCAGGCTGGCCACCACCGGGATCAAAAAGCCACCGGTGGCGGGGTCGAACACCAGGCCGATGGACGCCACGCTGCCCACCCGCACGCCGCGCAGCACCACCGGCGCGCCCACCTGCAGGCCGTAGATCGAGCCATTGAAGTGCATCACCGCCTGCTCGGTGCGGGTGAACAACTTGCCGCCGGCGGCGGCGATCACCCCGGCCGCCACCAGCGCCAGGCCGACCACCACAAAAGCCCCGATCAGGGTGGCATTGGCATGGCGCTTCATGGCCGCTGCGCCCGGTGCAAGAACGCGCGCACGGTGTCCGGGCCGTGCTCGGCCAGCGTGAGGGGGGCATCAAGGGCGGTCATGGTCTTGGTCTCAGCGTCGAGAAACAGCACCCGGTCGGCCACGGCAAACAGGCTGTCCAGCTCGTGCGTGACCAGCACCACCGTGGTGCCCAGGTGCTGGCGCAGTTGCAGGATCAGCTCGTCCAGCCGGGCCGACGTGGGCGGGTCGAGCCCGGCGGACGGCTCGTCCAGAAACAGCAGTGGCGGGTCGAGCGCCATCGCCCGGGCGATGGCCGCGCGCTTGCGCATGCCCCCGCTCAGCGCCGCCGGCTCGGCATCAAAGCTGTCGGCCAGGCCGACCAGGGCCAGCTTGAAGCGGGCCTGGGTCTCGATCGCCTCGGCGTCCAGCGTGGTGAACAATTGCAGCGGCAGCATCAGGTTCTCACCCACCGTCATTGAGCTCCACAGCGCGCCGGCCTGGAACATCACGCCAAAGCGCCGGCGCAGCCGCGATTGGCTGGCCAGGTCGCTGTCGTACAGGTTGTCGCTGCCGTGCAGCACCTGGCCGGCGGCCGGTGGGGTCAGGCCGATCAGGTGGCGCAGCAGCGTGCTTTTGCCGCAACCGCTGCCACCGACGATGGCAAACACCTCACCGCGCCGGATGTCGAAGGTCAGGTCGCGCTGCAATACCTTGGCACCGAAGGCCATGCACAAGCCGCGCACGCTGACCAGCGCCGGGGCGGCGGGCCCGGCCGGGGCCGGGGCCGGGGCGGCGGCGGCGGTGGCGGTGGCGGTTTCAGTGGCGGTCGCGGTTTCGGTCGCCGTCGCGGTCGCGGTCGCAATCGCCGTTGGCGTGGCGGTCGCAGCGGCAGGCATCGGGGCGGTCATCGGCGGCAAGCTTAAAAACGGCGCGCCGGCCTACCAGCCCAGGCGCTGGAAGACGATGGTCAGCACCGACGCCACGACGACGATCCAGACGATGGCTTGCACCACGGCAGCGGTGGTGGCCTGGCCCACCGCCTCGGCGCTGCGGCCGGCGGCCAGGCCTTGCCGGCAGCCGGCCAGCGCCACCAGCATGGCGTACACCGTGCCCTTGAACAGGCCGATCAGCACGTGGGTGGGGCTCAGCGCATGCAGGCTGCGCGTCAGGAAATCGGCGGGCGGCACACCAAAGATGGCCACCGCCACCGCCCAGCCGGCCAGCAGGCCGGCGAGCGCGGCCATGGCGGTGAGCAGCGGCGCGGCCAGCAGCAGCGCCAGCAGGCGCGGCAGCACCAGGTGGTCTACCGGATCGATACCCAAGCTGCGCAGCGCGTCGATCTCGTCATTGGCCTGCATGCTGGCCAGCTGCGCGGCAAATGCCGCACCCACCCGGCCGGCCAGGATGACGCCGGTCATCAGCGCGGCGATCTCGCGCACCATGCCCACCGAAACCAGATCGGCGATGTAGGTCTGGGCACCAAAGCGGCGCAACTGGTCAGCGCCCATGTAGGCCAGGATGACGCCGACCAGGCCGCAGACGAGGGTGACGATGCCCACGCTGCGTGGGCCGGTGCGGTCAAGCTGCCAGGCCAGATCGGCCCAGCGCAGATCCGCCCGCCCGCGCAGCAGCCGGCCGATCGACAACAGCACCTCACCGACGAAGCGCAGCGTGGCCAGCGCGTCGGCCCAGGCCGTGCCCGCCCACAGCCCCACCTGGGTGACCCAATGCGGTTGGGCCCAGCGGCGCCGGTGGCCACCGGCGGCGGCGGTGGGCGCCGCAGTAGCGGGCAGCGCCAGCAGCAGGATGTCGCGCAGCCCGCCCGGCAGCTGTTGCAAATCCAGCGCCAGGCCGCGCTGCGCCAGCGGGCGCAGGCTTTGCCACAGCCCGGCGGCCAGGCTGGGCGCCCTGTGGCTGAGGCCGCGCCCGTCCACGGCGGCGGCCGCCGCCGCACCTTGCACCGCCACTGCCCCG
>JANMKO010000017.1:0-4197 GCA_031372085.1 Betaproteobacteria bacterium | reverse complement strand
GGTGTTCCGCCTCTGCGGTGTGCAGCCGGGGGATGTTTGCGCCGTGCTGTCAGAGACCCAATCGCGGCCGGCGCTGGTGCAGTTGAGTGCGCTGGCGCTGGCCCGGCTGGGCGCGCGCTGGTTTCACCTGGTGCTGCCCACGCCGCGCCAGACGGCGCCGGTGCCGGTGCGGTCTACCGGCGCGTCTGATGCCATCGGTCACCTGGCGCCGGTGGTGGGCGCACTGGCCAGCAGCGTTTTTGTCGCCGATTGCACGGTGGAGGGTGTGCAACATGCCGCCGAGCTGCCGCAAATTCTGCAAGGCGGGGCCCGGGTGCTGGTGATCAGCAATGAGCACCCCGAGATATTGGAGCGCACCGCGCCGCGCGCCGAAGACGAGGCCGAGGTGCGCAACGCGATGCGGCGTCTCAAGGCGGCCCGGGTGATGCAGATCACCTCGCGCGCGGGCAGTGATCTCACGGTGTCGCTGTCGGGTGCCCGGGTGGGTGGGGTCTGGGGCTTTACCGCCAAGCCCGGCAGCTTGAGCCACTGGCCCGCCGGGCTGGTGCTGGCGTTTCCGGTGGCCGGCTCGGTGGCCGGCACGCTGGTGCTGGCGCCGGGCGATGTCAACCTGACCTTCAAGCGCTACCTCAGCGACGCCGTCACGCTGCACATCGCCGATGACCATGTCACCGCCATCGACGGCCACAGCGTGGATGCCGAGCTGATGCGCAGCTACTTTGCCGCCTGGGCCCGCCACCCGGGTGACCGGGCGGCTTATGCGGTGTCGCATGTTGGCTGGGGCTTGAACCGCCGCGCCCGCTGGGAGTCGATGGCGTTTTACGACAAAGCCGATTTCAACGGCACCGAACTGCGGGCGTTTGCCGGCAACTTTTTGTACTCCACCGGCGCGAATGAGGTGGCCGGCCGCCACACGCTGGGCCATTTTGATCTGCCGCTGCGCGGCTGCACGGTCACGCTGGACGGCGTGGCGGTGGTGCAGGACGGGGGGCTGGTGTGAGCGGCGGGCCGGTGTCCGACCCCCGGGTGGCCGACGCCTGGGTGGCCCACCCCCCGCTGGCCGACGCCTGGGTGGCCGGCACGACGGTGACCGATGCGCCGTTGGCGCACCAGCGCTGGCTGCCGCCGGCCGGCGGGGTGACTGAGACCGGCCCCGCCCGCCCGCCGGTGTTGCTGCTGCACGGTGTGGGCGGCGGCCGCCAGGCCTGGGGCGATGGTCTGTCGGGCACCGGGCCGGCACTGGCAGCGGCCGGTTTCACCGTGCTGGCGGTGGATTTTCCGGGCTACGGCCTGTCGCCGGTCATCACGCCGTACCACCTGGCCGGCCTGGCCGACGCGCTGCACCGCCTGATCGCCCACCTGGGCCTGGGCCCGGCCACGCTGGTGGGCCACAGCATGGGCGGCATGGTGGCGCTGGAGCTAGCGGCGCGCGCGCCGTTGGCGGTGGCCGGCCTGGTGCTGGCCAGCACCTCGCCGGCCTTCGGCAAGCCGGGCGGTGATTGGCAGCAGGGCTTTTTGCAATCGCGCTTTGCACCGCTCGACGCCGGCCGGGGCATGGCCGGCCTGGCCGCGCAACTGGTGGCCACGATGCTGGCGCCCGGCGCAGCGGCGGCCACCGTCGCCGCCGCCCAGGCCTTGATGGCGGGCGTGCCCGAGCCCACCTACCGCAGCGCGCTGGCCGCACTGCTGGCGTTTGACCGCCGCGCCGCGCTGCCGCACATCACCGTGCCCACGCTGGTGATCACCGGTGAACACGACCGCACCGCCGCGCCCGAGGTGGCCCGCCGCATGGCCGAGCGCATCCCCGGCGCCTGTCTGTTGACGGTGCCCGACGCCGGCCACTTGCTGCCGATGGAGCGCCCGGCCGCGTTCAATGCCGCTTTGCTGGCGTTTTTGCGGCCGCACTGACCTGACTGGAGAGCCCCGATGTCTGCCGTGCCCGCCGCCCCCACCACGCCCGTGCCCACGCCCACGCCCGTGCCCACGCCCGTGCCCAGCCCCGTTGTCACCCGCTACCAGCCACCGCACATCGCCGGCAACCCGGCCCTGTTGACGCCGCTGCAACGTGAGCTGATCCAGCGCGTGGCCGCGCTCGGCCCGGCATTTGCAGCGCGGGCGGCGCGCCACGACCGTGAGGCCAGCTTCCCGTTTGAGAATTACGACGATCTGCGCGCCGCCGGCCTGTTGGGCATCTGCGTGCCCAAAAGCCACGGCGGCCTGGGCGCTGACTTTGCCACCTATGTGATGGTCTCGGCCGAATTGGGCCGCTGGTGCGGCGCCACCGCACTGAGCTTCAACATGCATGTCTGCTCTTGCCTGTGGGTCGGCGAGATTGCCGACGCGCTGGACATGACACCCGCCCAGCGTGCCGACCACGAGAAAAACCGCAGCTTGCACTTCGGCCGCATCGTGGCCGAGGGCAAGCTTTACGCCCAGCCGTTTTCCGAGGGCGGCGCGGCCGCAGCCGGCGCCGCACCCTGGGGCACCACCGCGCGCCGGGTGGACGGCGGTTATGTGCTCAGTGGCAAGAAGATTTTTGCCTCACTCGCCGGTGCGGCCGACACCTACGGCGTGCTGTGCACGCTGGACGACCCCGACCGCGCCAGCGGCGGCAGCCGGCGCGATGCGCTGTTCCTGGCGGTGCCGGCCGATGCGCCCGGCGTGGCGGTGGTGGGCGACTGGGATCCGCTGGGCATGCGCGGCACCGTCAGCCGCAACCTGCTGTTCAAAGAGGCGTGGGTGCCTGAGACGGCGCGGCTGATGCCAGAAGGCCTGTTCTTTCAAGCGGCCAGCCGGTTTCCGCACATGTTTGCCACCTTGTCGCCCACGTACCTGGGCGTGGCCCAGGCGGCGTATGACTTCACCGTGCAGTACCTGCGCGCCGAGGTGCCGGGCATGCCGCCCGTCAAGCGCCGCATGTACCCGACCAAACAGTACGCGGTGGCCGAGATGCGCATCAAGCTGGAGGCCACCCGGGCGCTGTTTTTGCAAAACGCCCGCGATGCGGTGATCGACCCCGACAAGGATTGCCGCATGCGGCTGTACGCCGCCCACTACACCATCATGGAGAACGCCAACGACCTCTGTCGGCTGGCATTGCGCACCTGCGGTGGGCAGGCGATGTTGAAGTCATTGCCGCTGGAGCGGCTGTACCGCGACTCGCGCTGCGGCAGCCTGATGCTGCCCTGGACGGCCGAGCTGTGCATGGACCGGCTGGGCCGCGAGTGCCTGTACGAGGCGGGTGAGCGGGACGAGGCGATCGACTGAGGGCGGGGTGAGACCTGCCCTGGGCCGCCCTCACCCCAGCCCTCCCGCGTTCGGGAGAGCGTCGTGCCGGGCTCCCTCTCCCGCACGCGGGAGAGGGTTGGGGTGAGGGCGTCAATCGCCGCACACAGGCCCAGCGCCGACCACAACCCACTCAACCGGCCATGACCCCGCTCCACCAGCGCTTCACCGCCCAAGCCGCCCGGCGCCCCACCGCGCTGGCGCTGCAAATCGGCCCGCAGTGCTGGACTTACCAAGACCTGGCGGCACTGACCAGCACCACCGCCCGCCAGTTCCAGGCCGACGGGCTGGGCCAGGGTGATCTCATCGGCTGGCTGGGCCACAACAGTGCGCCGATGCTGGCCGCGCTGCTGGCCTGCGCGCAACTCGGCGCCGTCTTCGTGCCGCTGAACTGGCGGCTGGCCGCGCCCGAGCTGGCGGCACTGGCCCGCCACGCCGGCCTGTCGGCGCTGCGCCACACGCCCGAGCTGGCGGCGTTGGCTGGCCAGGTGCTGGCGCTGGCGCCGTGCACCGGCCCAGCCATCGCAACCGACCCATCCGCGCGGGCCCAACCCGGCGACGTGCTGCTGGTCTACACGTCAGGAACCACCGCCCAACCAGGGCAACCAGGCCAGGCCGGCCAACCCAAAGGCGCGATGCACAGCCAGCGTGGCCTGCTGGCCAATATCGACATCGCGCTGGCGGTGCAAGGCCTGACCGCCGCTGACCGGGTGCTGGCGGTGCTGCCGCTGTTCCATGTCGGTGGGCTGTGCATCCAGGTGCTGCCGGCGTTGGCGGTGGGCGCGGCCGTCAAATTGCACCCCCGGTTTGATGCCGGGGCCTGGCTGCACGATGTGGCCACCTGGCAGCCCAGCACCAGCCTGCTGGTGCCGGCGGTGATGCAGGCGCTGCTGGCCCATGCCGCCTGGCCGG
>JANMKO010000820.1:0-5898 GCA_031372085.1 Betaproteobacteria bacterium | reverse complement strand
TACAGCGCCGCAGCCACGTCAACGTCGAATCAGTGGAACTACCTGGTCGCCACCAACGCCACGTTGCTGTCGGGTGTGACCAGCCTGCAGACCTACCGCCAGACGCTGATGATGCTGAGTGGCACGTCGGTGGCCGCACCGGTGGTCAGTGGCGCGGCGGCCTTGTTGCTGCAGGCCAACCCGGGGCTCACCCCGCCGATGGTCAAGGCGATCTTGCAGTACAGCGCCCAGCCGCTGGCCAATGCCAGCCTGGTAGACCAGGGCGCGGGCCTGCTCAATATCGACGGCGCGGTACGGCTGGCCAAGTCGATCAGGACCGACACCTATGCCCGTATCCTGGCCGGCAGCGTCAGCGTCGGTCAGGCAATCAATGCATCGGCGTTTCCGACGCCCACGTCCACCGTGGCGGGCGAAACCTTCAACTGGTCGCGCATCGTGTTCATGGGCGGCCGCCAGATCGTCAGTGGTCAGGATCTGTTCTCCAAATACCAGCCGATCTGGAACCCCCGCCTGGCCTGGGGCGGGCCGACGGTGATGAGCACGCAAATCACTTACTGGCCAGCCAGCCCGACGGTGGCCGCCAACACCGTGCCCAGATCGTTTGTCGAGTCGGTGGCGCCCAACACCCCGCTGCTGTCCAGAAACGTGGTGCTGGCCACCTCGCTGGTGGGCACCAGTTCCAAGATCGGCAAGACCGGGGTCTTCATGCCCAATACCACCCTGGCCGCCTGGCTGGCCAGCGGCAGCGGCCTGGTGCTGGGCACCGGCGTGGTGCTGAGCGAGGGTGTGGTGCTGTCCGAAGGGGTGGTGCTGAGCGAGGGCGTGGTGCTGAGCGAGGGTGTGGTGCTCAGTGAAGGCGTGGTGCTCAGTGAGGGCGTGGTGCTGAGCGAGGGCGTGGTGCTCAGTGAGACCCTCACCGGCACCGTGCGCGCCAGCAGCCTGGTCGGCCCGACCGGCGAGCCTTGATCGAGGCGGGGCTTGAGGCAACGATCAGCGCGCTGATGCGCCGTTGACAACGTCGCGTTCACCCGCTGGTGGGTTCAGCGGGTCAGCCGCAGCAAGCCGCAGCAAGCCACAGCACGCAGCGGCAAGCCGCAGCACATCAGCCACAAGCGGGCGGGCATCGGCAACGGTGTCCGCCTGTTTTTCGTTGTGCAAAGTGGCGCGCGCGGTGTGGCGCTCAAGTCGGTGATGTGATGGCCGACAACCCTGTTGAGCCCGCTGCGCCCTGGCGGCAAACACGGCGCTTGCTGCCATCCTCACGCCTGACCCAAGAGATGCCGAACCCGCCCATCCTGCCTGCGTCAGACCCGTCCGGCCCATCAGACCCGTCCGGCCCACCGAGCCCACCCAGCCCGGCAGGCCCGGCAGGCCCGACACTCGCGGCGGGCCCGTGGTGGCAGCGCCTGCATGCCGCACTGATGCCCGACTACAACGCCGGCGCCACCGCCTACTGGTGGACGATGGTGCTGCTGGGCGCGACGGTGCAGGTGCACGCGGCCTGGCTGCTGCTGCCGCTGGATACCGCCGTGCAGGTGCAGATTTTGTTTGGCTGCGCGGTGGCCATGCTGGCGGGCTTGTTCCCGGTGCGCATCCCGGGCTCAAAAAACTCGTTCGCGGCCGGCGAGGTGTTCATCATGCTGCTGCTGCTGATGCAGGGCCCGGCTGCGGCCGCGCTGGCCGCAGCCGGCGAGGCCTTCGTCGGCGCGGCGCGCAGCTCAAAGCGCTGGACCAGCCGCCTGGTCAGCCCGGCCACCGCTGGCGTGTCGATGCTGCTGATGGGCACCGCTTTCCAGGCGGCCAGCGCGCAACTCAACCTGGGCGGGGCCTATCAAGAGGCGATGGTGGTGCTGCTGGCGATGCTGTTTGCCATCGGCCACTTTGGCCTGAACACGCTGATGATCACCTTGGTGATGCACTTGAAGCGCAACGAGCCGCTGCGCCTGACGGCTTTTTTGTCCAGCTTCGGCTGGGTGGGCACCACCTACGCGCTCAGCGCCATGCTCGCCGGCCTGCTGTTCATGGCCTTCAAGGCCACCGGCATCGGCGTCATGGCCGGCGCCGTGCCCATCATCATCCTGCTGCTGGTGATGCTGCACTACCACTTTCGCCAGCGTGAATCTGATGAGCAATCGCAGGCCGTGCGCATCGACGCCGCCGAACGCGAGGCCGCGCAATCGGCCCGCCACCTGCATCAGTTGCGCGAGAGCGAGCTGCGCTTTCACAGTGCGTTCTCGCATGCCGCCATCGGCATGGCGCTGGTGTCTACCACCGGCCAGGTGCTGCAGGCCAACCCGGCGCTGTGCGCTTTGCTGGGTTGCAACATGGACGCCTTGGTCGGGCGCGATTTCAAGACTTTTGTGCACGATGAAGACCTGGGCATCCTGTCGCGCCAGTGGCAGGCCTTGCTGGCCCGGGACGGATCAGACACGACCGTGGAGCTGCGCTGCCTGCGCCCCGGCGGCGAGACGGTGTACGTGGCGATGCACAGCGGCCACTTCTCTGACCGCGATGTCAGCGAGCCGTGCCTGATCCTGCAAGCGCAGGACATCACCGCCCGGCGTGACGCCGAGGCCCAACTGCTGCACATCGCCTACCACGACAGCCTGACCTCGCTGGCCAACCGGATCCGCTTTGGCCACTGTCTGGCGCAGGCCATCGAGCGCTGCAAACAAGACAAGCGCTGGCAATTTGCGGTGATGTACCTCGATTTTGACCGCTTCAAGCTGATCAACGACACCCTGGGCCACAGTGCCGGCGACCGGTTCTTGACGATGGTGGCCCAGCGCATCCAGTTGCAAGTGCGGCCCACCGACACCGTGGGCCGACTGGGCGGCGATGAGTTTGCCGTCCTGGTCGAGAACCTGGGCCATGAGGACGCCACTGTGGCCATGGCCGAGCGGCTGCAGCGCGCGCTGGCCGCGCCTTATCAGCTGGACGGCACGGAGGTGAACAGCAGCGCCAGCATTGGCATCACCTTCAGCAGCGTGGGCTACGACACACCGGGCGACGTGCTGCGCGACGCCGACATCGCGATGTACCGCGCCAAGGCGGCCGGCCGGGCCCGCATCGCGCTGTTTGATGCAAGCTTGCGCGCGCAACTGGCCGCGCAGGTGAACATGGAGCGTGAGCTGCGCCGCGCCATCGACCAGAAACAATTGACACTCGCCTTCCAGCCGATCTACCACCTGGCCAGCGGCAGCATCGACAGCTTCGAGGCCCTGGTGCGCTGGACCCACCCCGAGCTGGGCCCCGTGCCACCCGCCACCTTTGTGCCGATTGCCGAGGACTCAGCCATGATCAGCGCGCTCACCGATTGGGTGCTGGGCGCGGCCTGCGCGCATTTGAAGGCCTTTCAGTTGCGCTCCCCCGGCGCGCGCAAACCGCGGGTGCACGTCAACGCATCGGGCACCGACATGTGCCGCGCCAGCTTTGTGGCGCAGGTGTCGGCCGCGCTGCTGAGCAACGGCCTGGAGGCGCACCAGCTGACGCTGGAAATCACCGAAAGCACGCTGATGCACCGGCTGGACAGCGCGCTGGAGGTGATGGCCAAGCTGCGCGAGATCGGCGTGGGCTTGAGCGTGGACGACTTTGGCACCGGTTATTCATCGCTGTCGTACCTGTCCACGCTGCCGATCACCAGCTTGAAGATCGACCGCTCATTTGTGCAGCGCCTGCAGGGCGGCACCGAGAACAGCAAAGATGCCGAGGTGGTGCGGGCGGTGATCACGCTGGGCCAGGCGCTGGGCAAGACGGTGATTGCCGAGGGCATCGAGACGCCGGTGCAACTGGCGCAACTGGTGGCGCTGGGCTGTGAGCTGGGCCAGGGCTATTTGCTGGCCCGGCCGCTAAGCCCTGAGCGGGCGGCGACGATGGCGCAAGACGACGCCCGTCGGCAGCTGCCCGGCGGGCTGGATGGGCGCGACGCGCTGCCGCTGCGGCCGCCCGATGCCTGGTCAGTGGGCCAGCCCGATTGGGCGCTGACGGTGCATTGAGCAAGCGGGCCGAGCCCACCGCCAAGCCGCCAAAAAAAACTCAACTCTTCTTCACCAGCGGGCAACTGCTGCGCGACAGCGGCAAATAAGCCTGGTCGGCCGGAATCGTGGCTTTGAGTTTGTAGTAATCCCATGGATATTGAGATTCACTCGGTTTTTTCACCTCAAACACATACATCTCGCGCACCAGCCGGCCGTCCTCGCGGATCTTGCCGTTCTTGGTCATGAAGTCATTCACCGGCAGCTCACGCATTTTGGCCATCACGGCGCTGGTCTCGTCGGTGCCGGTGGCCGCCACCGCCTTCAGATAATGCGTGATGCCCGAGTAAGTGCCGGCCTGCGCCATATTGGGCATGCGTTTGTGCTTTTCAAAAAACCGGCGGCTCCACTTGCGCGTTTCTTCATTGGCGTCCCAGTAAAACGCCTCAGTCAGCAGCATGCCCTGGGCCACCGGCAGGCCGATGGAATGGATGTCGTTGATAAACACCAGCAGCGCGGCCAGGCGCTGGGTTTTGGTGATACCAAACTCATTGGCGGCCTTGATGGCGTTGATCATGTCGCCGCCGGCATTGGCCAGGCCGATGATCTTGGCCTTCGACGCCTGGGCCTGCAGCAAGAAGGATGAAAAATCCGACGCATTCAACGGGTGCCGCACCGAGCCGATCACCCGGCCGCCTTCGGCCTTGATGACCTCGGTGGTGTCTTTTTCCAGATTCGTGCCAAAAGCGTAATCGGCAGTCAAGAAAAACCAGCTGTCGCCGCCGGTCTTGACCACGCCGCGCCCGGTGCCGGCGGCCAGGGCGTAGGTGTCGTACGTCCAGTGCACGCTGATGGCCGAGCAGTTCTCGTTGCTCAGCCGGCTGCTGGCGGCACTGGGGAACAGCGCAATCTTGTTCTTCTGCTTGGCCACCTCGAGTGCGGCCAGCGCAGGGGCGGTGGCGGCCACGTCGGCCAGCATGTCCACCTTTTGCGTGTCAAACCATTCCCGCGCTTTGGCGGCAGTCAGGTCGGCCTTGTTTTGATGGTCAGCAAAAATCAACTCGATCGGTTTGCCCAGCACCTTGCCGCCAAAATCGTCCACCGCCATCCTGGCCGCGATCACCGAGCCCGGGCCCACGATGTCGGCATACACACCCGACATGTCCAGCAGCAGGCCAATCTTGACGACGCCGTCCGATACTTTTTCTTGCGCCAGCGCGGGGCCGGGTGCCGTGGCCAGGGCCAGCAGGGCGGCCGTGGCCAGGGCGGCCAGCGCCGGGCGGCGGGCGGGGGCGGGGATGTGCGGGGGTTGACCGGGTGGCGGGCAGGGGCGCAGGGGCAGGGTCAAGAAAGTCTCCATCGGTTGGCAGCGGCGTGTGTCCGCCCCGAGCGGGCGGATGGCGGCAAAGTCTAGGCGCCAACACCGCGCTGGTGAATGCGCACTAACCAACGGATCAGGGTGCCAAAACCGCCAGGCCGGGAAAGTAAGTGCGGAAGCGGCTGGCGTCGCGTGTCAGCAAAGGCCAGCCTGCCACTGCGGCGTGCGCGCCGATGAAAAAATCAGGCAGCACCTGGGCCTTGCTGCCACCGCGCTGGCGGTATTGCAAATAGGCCTTGCCGGCCAAAAACAGCGCCGGCAGCGGTATTTCTTGCAGCCGCAGTGCCAGCGTGGCCACCACCCCGTCCAGCGCCTCGATGGTCGTGAACGACACCGACAACTCGGCATAAATAACCGGGTTGATGGCCAGCTCATGCACCGCCGCCTGCGCACGCAACTGCCGGATCGACCAATCCGCCCACTGTGGGTCGTCTTGCAGCACGTCCACCAGCACGTTGGTATCAACCAGCAGCATCAATCGGCCGGGCGCAGCAATTTCATCAGGTCATCGGTGCGCCACGGCACATCGGCGCGGCCACGCACCGC
>JANMKO010000817.1:0-1547 GCA_031372085.1 Betaproteobacteria bacterium | reverse complement strand
GGCTCAGACGCCATCAGCAAGCCCACCGCCATGAACGACAGCCAGAAGCCCGGTTGCAGCAAGGCCCACGGGTCGAGCACGGTGACCACCACCGCCGCGGCCAGCAACACCAGCCCCCAAGGCCAGCGCTGGCCCCAGCTGCGCAGCGCGCCGGTGGTTACCAGCATCAGCACGGTGCGCTGCGCCGGCACGCCCCAGCCAGCCAGCAGCGCATAGCCGGTGGCCAGCGCCAGGCCCAGCCAGCGCCCGGCGGTGGGCGCCGGCAGCCAGCGCATCAGCCGCGGGCTGCGCCGCCAAAGCCGCGCCGCCAGCGCGCCGGCCAGCCAGGCCAGCATCGTGACGTGCACACCGCTGATCGACACCAGGTGGGCAATGCCGGTCTGGCGGAACAAGTCCCAGTCGTCGCGCTCGATGGCCGACTGGTCGCCCACCGCCAGCGCGGCCAGCACACCGGCCGTGCGGGCATCGGCCACCTGGCGGTAGATGGCGTCGCGCACGGTCTGGCGCAGCCGCTCGACGGGGTAGCCCGCGCCGTCGGCCAGCCGCTCGGCGCTGGCCGGGGCGCCGGGGTTGGCAGCGGCCGCGCCAGGCCGCGCCGCGCGCACCGACCGCACATAGCCGGTGGCGCCCAGGCCTTGCTCGAACCACATCAGCTCGACATCAAAACCGCCGGGGTTGAGCGCGCCGTGCGGCTGCTTGAGGCGCAGTGGCAGGCGCCAGCGCTGGCCGGCACGCAGGCCGGCGCGCGCATCGTCCAGCACCGCCTCGTCATTGAAGTGGTTGTACCAGCCCAGCGCCAGCAGCGGCGGCAGCCGCACCGGCTGGCCGCGCCAGCTGGCCTGCTCGACCTCGAAGCGGAAGCGCAAGCCCGATGCGCCGGCCTGCGGCAGGCTGGCCACCACGCCGGTGACGAGCAAATCCTGCCCCTCCAGCACGGCCGGCAGGCGCTCGGCCAGCCGGGCGTCGGCGCGCAGGCCGGCCAGGGCCACGGCCGCACAAGCTGCGGCCATCATCAGCATCGGCAGCGCGGCGGCACGCCAGCACCGGGCCGCGCCCGACCCGGCCGTCGCCAGCAAGGCCGCTGCCAGCAAGACCGCCGAACCCAGCGCCAGCGCGGCATAAACCGGCATCGGCCACAGCGCCGGCTGCTGCAATTGCAGGCCCAGCCCCAGCAGCCAGGCCAGCGCGCAAAACACCATGCGCCCCCCGGGATTGAGCCATTGCACACGGGGGCTTGGCACCATGGCCGCAGTGTAGGATGCGCGCCGTTCATGCCCATTCAACCGCTGCCAGCCGGGGCGCCCCAGGGCGCTGACCTCCATGTCCGTTCCCCTGTCTGATCACGTGTCCGATCACGGGTCTGTTTACGACAAGCTCTCGCAACTGGGCATCAGCCTGCCCCCGGTGGCCGTGCCCGCCGCTGCCTACGTGCCGTTTGTGCGCACCGGCAATCTGGTCTTCATCTCGGGCCACATCGCGCGCCAGAACGGCAAACCCTGGGTTGGCCAGCTGGGCGCGGCGATCTCCACCGAAGAAGGCCAGGCGGC
>JANMKO010000813.1:0-4076 GCA_031372085.1 Betaproteobacteria bacterium | reverse complement strand
CCAGCAGCTGCGCGGCGCCCAGCCCCAGCAGCTGCGCGCAATTGGCCGACGCCTGCACCACCCGGCCGTCACGCTCTCGCAGCACCAGCAGCACACCGTGGGGCTGGATCGAGCCGGCCAGGTGGATCAGCTCACGCTCGCAGTTGGTGAGGTCGGCCTGGCCGAATGCTGGGCTGATCTGGTGACCGATCTGGTGACCGATCTGATGACCGATCTGGCGGCCGATCAAGGGGCGGGCGGGCGGGGTGATCGACACCCCGCGCACTACGCCTGAACCCGCTCTCGCGCCGGACGTGGGTTAACGCGGCCCGTGCCGGCGTCGGTGTTGGCGCCTGTGCCGGCGCTGATCAGTTCAGCAGCGCGGGCGGCTCATCGCGGCTGCACACGGCCACCAGGCCGTGGCGCTGCAAGCGCAGGGCCAGGTTGTCCGGGCTGATGCCCAGCCAAGCGGCGGCGGCCGCACTGTGTCCCCGCGCATGCTGCAGCGCGCTGCGGATCAGGTGACGCTCGGCCAGGTGGTTGACCTCTTGCATCAGCTCAGGCAGCGACGCCTGGCCGAGCTGGCCGACCAGGTTCTCGATGGCCAGTGCCAAGCCGTCCACCGGTTGCAGATCGAGCACCCGGGCCTGCACCGGCCGGCGCAGCGTGAAGCCGATGCACTCTTGGTCACCCTCGGCCAGCAGCGCGGCCGAGACCTCGACCTCCAGCCCGTGCCCACCGGCTGCCGCGCCGATGGGCGCCCGCACCTGGGAGGCAATGCCGTTGCGCCGCACCTCGGCCACCAGGCCGCTCAGGCGGTGGCCCGGGTCACCCAGCAGATCGGTCAGCAGCCGGCCTTTGAGCTGGTGCTCGGCCAGGCCGTCCCGACACATCAGCTGGAACGCCGGGTTGGCCATCAGCACCCGGCCGACAGAATCGGTGATCACCACCGCGTCGGGGGTTTGCTCGACAAACTCGGCCAACTGGCGATCACCGTCGCCGCCCCGCGCTTGCGCAGCGCGGGCGCGCAGCAGCAGCAGCATCGCGCTGGCGCCGTCAGCGCCCGCCCGGAACGGCGTGGCCGACAGGTCGACCAGGCCGGCCCCACGCTGTGCGCCCAGCCGGGCGCGAATCTCGGCCGGCCGGCCGCTGGCGCGGGTGCTGGCCAGCCACTCGTCCACTGCCGCGCGGGCGGTGGCGGCCAGGCCCACACTGGCCGGCTGGCCGACCAGTGACTCAACGCCCAGGCCAAACAGCGCAGCGGCGGCGGCGTTGGCCTCGACGATGGTCAGCATGGTGGCATCGACCATCAGCACCGCGTCGGTGGCCACCTGGAACAGCAGGCGGTATCGCGACTCGGCCTGGCGGCGGCTCCAGTAGTCGCGCTCCAGCGCCTGCTGGGCCTCGACAAAGCGCTGCTGGATGGCGGAGATGGCGCGCAGATCACGGCCCACCGCCAGCACCGGGCCATCCTGGCCCAGGCGGATGGCGGCAAAGGCCACCGGGATGTCGGCGCCCTCGGCACCGGGCAGGTTGACCTCACGCCGGCGCGAGATGCCAGTGCGGCCCACCTCTTGCAGCATCTGCGTGATCTTGCTGCGGGTGTCCTGGGTGACGGTGTCGATCAAGGGCAGGCCGACCCACTGGTTGGCCTGGCGGGCGGTGGGCGCGTCACCGAGCGCCACGTTGCGGATCACCCCGTCGGGGCCGATGACCAGGGCGATGTCGCCGCCCAGCGATGCGAAGGTGGCCGCCAGCTCGGGTGCCAGCCCCGCCAATGCCTGCAGATCCGCCATGTCAGCAGGGCTTGGGCTCATGCCAGGCTCCCTTCGATCCGGTTTGACGCCACCACAGTCCTCGATCAATCGCCCGACGGGCACTTTGGGATTATGGGCGCTGCCCAACCAGCAGCCCAGCCCAAAGCCGGTGTGAATGGCGCGCCACCCTATTGTCAATCAAACTGGACACAAATACTATCCACAAATGTTGACACATTGGATGAAGAACCCGGCCGGCGTGACATCCGCACCGGCCGGCCCACCGGCCGCAGCGCCTGCGGCAGCCGCGCGCGGCCGGCCCGCGCCGCATGCGGTGGTGATCGGCAGCGGGTTTGGCGGGCTGGCGGCTGCCGTGCGGCTGGGTGCCCGGGGCTGGCGGGTGACGGTGCTGGAAAAGCTGGACGCGCCCGGCGGCCGGGCGTATGTGTACAAGCAGGACGGCTTCACCTTCGATGCCGGGCCGACGGTGATCACCGCGCCGTTTTTGCTGGAAGAGCTGTGGGCGCTGTGCGGCAAGCGCCTGGCCGACGACGTGACGCTGGCGCCGGTGAGCCCGTTTTACCGGGTGCGCTTCGACAACGGCGAGCTGTTTGACTACACCGGGGACGCCGCCAGCATGCGCGCCGAGGTGGCCCGGTTTTCACCCGCCGACGTGGCCGGCTACGAGAACTTCCTGGCCGCCAGCCAGGCCATCTACAAGGTCGGCTTCGAGGAATTGGGCCATGTGCCCTTCAGCCGCTGGACCGACATGGCCCGGGTGCTGCCGAAGATGGCCAGGCTGCAAAGCTGGTTAACGGTGTGGCAGCTGGCGTGCAAGCATGTGCAAGACCCCCGGCTGCGCGTGGTGCTGACCTTTCAATCGCTGCTGGTGGGCGGCAACCCGTTTGCCACCACGTCGGTGTATTGCCTGATCGCCTTTCTTGAGCGGCGCTTTGGCGTGCACTTTGCGATGGGCGGCACCGGCAGCCTGGTCAAAGGCATCGTCGGCCTGATCGAGGGCCAGGGCAATCTGGTGCGCTGCAACACCGGCGTGGCGCAAATCCTGGTCAAAGACGGCGCGGCCTGCGGTGTGCTGCTGGACAACGGTGAGCGCCTGCTGGCCGACGCGGTGGTGTCCAACGCCGACTCAGCCACCACCTACCGCCGGCTGCTGGCGCCCGAGCACCGCCAGCGCTGGACCGATGCCCGCATCGAGCGGGCGCGTTACTCGATGAGCCTGTTTGTCTGGTACTTCGGCACCCGGCGCCAGTACCCCGACGTGGCCCACCACACCATCGCGCTGGGGCCACGCTACCGGGGGCTGCTGACCGACATCTTTGAGCGCAAGCATCTTGCCGACGACTTCAGCCTCTACCTGCACCGCCCCACCGCCACCGACCCGTCGCTGGCGCCGCCCGGCTGCGATGCGTTTTATGCGCTGTCACCGGTGCCGCACCTGCAAAGCGGCACCGATTGGGCGGCCGCCGCCGAGCCCTACCGGCAAAAAATCATGCAGCGGCTGGAGGCCACGCTGCTGCCGGGTTTGTCCGGCGCGCTGGTCACGTCGCGCCTGCTGACGCCGCTGGATTTTCAAGACCGGCTGTCGTCGTTTCGCGGTGCGGCGTTTGGCCTGGAGCCGGTGCTGACGCAAAGCGCCTGGTTCCGGCCGCACAACCAGAGCGAAGAAGTGGCCCGGCTTTACCTCGTAGGCGCTGGCACCCACCCGGGTGCCGGGCTTCCCGGCGTGCTGTCGTCAGCGCGCGTTCTTGACACGGTGGTGCCGCATGGCAACAACATCACAGCCGCAGCGTGCGCTTGAGGCCGGCCGCAGCAGCGGCGGCAGCGGCGCAGCGCCCCCGGCGGCAGCCGCCGTCACCGCGTTGGCCGATGCCTCGTTGGCCGATGCCGCGTTGGCCGACGCCTCGTTGGCCATTCACGAGGCGCAAGACCTGGCCGCCTGCCGGGCCTTGCTGGCGCACGGCTCACGCACTTTTCTGGCCGCGTCGCGCCTGCTGCCGCGTGCCGTGCGCGACCCGGCCTGCGCGCTGTACGCTTTTTGCCGGCTGGCCGATGACGCGGTGGACGGCCAGACCGGCGGCGGCGCGCCGGACAGCGCGGGGGCGGGCCTGGGTGCGGGGGCGGGTGCGGGCTTGGGTGCGAGCCTGGGCCCGTCTGCCGCCGTGGCCCGGCTGCGCGCCCGGCTGCACCGCGTCTACCACGGCCTGCCGATGGCCGAGCCGGCCGACCGGGCGCTGGCGGCGGTGGTGCGGCGCTTCAACATCCCGCCGCTGCTGCTGCACGCCTTGATCGAGGGCTTTGAGTGGGACACCGCCGACCGCC
>JANMKO010000805.1:0-6621 GCA_031372085.1 Betaproteobacteria bacterium | reverse complement strand
TCGGCCATCCTGATGAGCATGTTTTTCATCGGTGGTGAGCTGGCGCAATCGCGCATGGGCCTGCCCAAATCGATCACCGGGGTGTTTCAAGGCCTGCTGCTGTTTGCGCTGCTGGCTTGCGACACGCTGATTCACTACCGCGCGAAATGGACCCCCCCCCGCAGCGACCTGCGGTCGCCTCCCCCCCGGGGGGGCGCCGCCAGCGGCCCGGCCAAGCCGGTTCCGCGGCGTCCGCTTGCCTGAGGCCCGTTCATGGATGCTTTTGCGCTGCTCATCGCCGCCACGCTCAATGCCGGCACCGTGCTGGCCATCGCCGGCCTGGGCCTGCTGATCAATGAGCGGGCGGGCGTGCTCAACCTGGGCGCCGAGGGCCTGATGCTGGTGGCCGCCATCGCCGGCTTTGCCACGGCCGTGCACACCGGCAGCGATGTGCTGGCCTTTGGCGCCGGCATGGCAGCCGGTGCGCTGCTGGGGGCGGTGTTTGGCGTGCTGGTGATCTGGCTCAATACCAACCAGTACGCCACCGGCCTGGCGCTCAGCCTGTTTGGCGCCGGCTTCTCGGCCTTTGTCGGCATCCCGTACACCCAAGAAAAGATCGGCGACCGGCTGCGCTTCGAGATTCCCGGCCTGGCCGACATCCCGTTTTTGGGCCCGGCGCTGTTCAAGCAGCATCCGATGGTTTATGGGGTGGTGATCGGCACGGTGGCACTGTCCTGGTTTTTGTACCGCTCGCGCGCCGGGCTGGTGCTGCGTGCGGTGGGCGAATCGCCCGAATCGGCCCACGCCCTGGGCTACCCGGTGCGCCGCATCCGGCTGGCCGCCGTGGTGGCGGGCGGTGCGTTGTGCGGGTTGAGCGGGGCTTACATCTCGGTGATTTACACGCCGCTGTGGGTGGAGGGCATGATCGCCGGCAAGGGCTGGATCGCGCTGGCGCTGACCACATTCGCCACCTGGCGGCCGGCCCGGGTGCTGCTGGGCGCCTACCTGTTTGGCGGCGTCACGATGCTGCAATTCCATCTGCAAGGCGAGGGCGTGCAGATCGCCAGCCAGTGGCTGTCGATGCTGCCCTACCTGGCCACCATCGTGGTGCTGGTGCTGATCTCACGCAACCCGGTGTGGATTCGGGTGAACATGCCGGCGTCTCTTGGCAAAGCCTTTTCCCCGGGTGGGTAAGCACCCTCACCCCAGCCGTCACGCGTGCGGGAGGGTGAGGGACAGGGACAGGGACAGCGAGTTTTTAAGCACCCGCCCTGCTCACCCGTGTGAGGCAGCGTGGGTTTCAAGCGCTCAGCCGGCCTGGCTTACTGCATGAACCAGCCGTGGCTCACCACCAGTGACTGCCCGGTCAGCGCGTTGGAGCCGAAGGACGCAAACAACAGCGCCACCTCGGCCACGTCCTGCACGGTGGTGAACTCGCCGTCCACCGTCTGCTTGAGCATCACTTTGCTGATCACCTCGGCCTCGCTGATGCCGAGTGCGGCCGCCTGCTCGGGGATTTGCTTGTCCACCAACGGCGTGCGCACAAAGCCCGGGCAAATCACATTGGCGCGGATGCCGTGCGGGCCACCCTCTTTGGCCACGGTTTTGCACAGGCCGATCAGCCCGTGCTTGGCGGTGACGTAGGCCGACTTCAGCACCGACGCCTCTTTGGAATGCACCGAGCCCATGTAGAGGATGCTGCCGCCCCGGCCCGACGCCAACATGTGCGGCATGCAGGCTTTGGTGGTCAGGAAAGCGCCGTCCAGGTGGATGGCCAGCATCTTCTTCCAGTCGGCAAACGGGAAATCCTGCACCGGAAACACGATCTGGATGCCGGCATTGCTGACCAGCACGTCCACCCCGCCCCAGGCCGCCACCACGGCGGCCACCGCCGCGTTGACCTGCTCTTCGCTGGTCACGTCCATCGCCACCGCCATCGCCTGGCCACCGGCGGCGCTGATCTGGTTGGCAGCGGCTTGGGCAGCGGCCAGGTTCATGTCGGCAATCACCACTTTGCCGCCCTCGCGGGCAAAGGTGGCGGCAATCTCTTTGCCGATGCCACTGGCGGCGCCGGTGACGATGCAGACTTTGTCTTGAAGTTTCATGGGCGGTCCTGGTGGGTTCGTGGTCGTGGTCGTGGTCATCGTCATGGTGATGGATGAGGGTGGTGGCGCAGCGTTTTGGGGGCCGATTCCAGCACCGTCGATGGCCCGTCGGCGGTGAGATCAAACACCCGCACGCCGGTGCTGCTGGGCTGGCGCTGCAGCCAGCGCGGGTCATGCAGGGTGTGGGCCATGTCGGCCCGGCCGCTGTCCCAGTGCTCGCGCATCGACAAGCGCGAGAACTCATAGTCCTTGGCCTGGCTTTCGTAGTGCTTGCTGCGGTAGATCAGGTGCACCACATCCACCGCTTGCTGGCAGGCCAGGCCGGTCAGCAGTTGCGCGTCGGGGTCGTCTTGCAGGGCCGCCGGCAGCTTGTTGATCAGCCGCTTGGCGGCTTGCGCCACCACCTGCCAGTTCAGCTCGGCGGTGGTGTTGAGCCGGGTTCGGCTGGAGAAGCGGATGTCTTTTTCACGCTCGGTCACCTCGTCCAGATTGGCCGGCAAGGCGCCGGTGGCGGCAAACAAATCCACTTGAAACACCGTGCGGCGGCGGCTGCCGGGCTGGTCCAGCACGTACTGAAGCGGGGTGTTGGAGACCAGGCCACCGTCCCAAAAAAACTCACCGTCGATCTCGACCGGCGCAAAACCCGGCGGCAGCGCGCCGCTGGCCAGGATGTGGCGGGCATCGATGCGCTGGTGGGCCGAATCAAAGTAGGCAAAGTTGCCGCTGCGCACATTCACCGCGCCCACCGACAGCCGCACGGGGCCCCGGTTGATGCGGTCGAAATCAACCAGCCGGTCCAGCGTGGCGCGTAGCGGCGTGCTGTCGTAATAGCTGATCGCCTGCAAGCTGCCGCGCGGCTGGAACGGCGCGGGCGGCAGCCGGGGCGAGAAAAAACCCGGCACACCCAGCAACAAGGCCTGGGCCGCGCTGGCCTCATTCAGCGCCGCCCGAGCCTGGGCCTGGGCCGGGGCGTGCACGGCCCAGGGCACACCGGTCAACCACGGTGCCGGCGGCAGCGTGGCGCTGACCAGATCCCAGAACTCACGCAGCCGGGCCACCCGGATGGCGGCCGGGTTGCCGGCGATCAGCGCGGCATTGATGGCGCCGATGGAGATGCCGGCCACCCAGGTGGGCTCGTGGTAGCCGGCGGCCAGCGCCTCGAACACGCCCGCCTGGTAGGCGCCCAGCGCGCCGCCGCCTTGCAGCACCAGGATGCATTCTTCGTCGGCGGTGGCCGCTGGCGGCTGGGGCACCGGCCCAGGGCCCGGATCGGCGGCGGGTTTGAGCAGCGGCGGGGTGGCGCGAGGGGTGGGTGTCATGGGCGGGGGTGGCATGGCTGGCGCGGTGGCCGGCGAGAAGCTTGTCTTCAGCGATAAGCATAAACCCGGGGGCGGCGGCGCCCGATCAGATCGAATGCGTCAACGGGGCGCCCGGCCGCTGGCTGCATTCATCAAACAGCCGCACGGTGCAGCGCGCGCACACCGCGCCGTCGAGCAGCGGCACGATGGTGGCAATGGCGCGGTGCTTGTCGGCAAACACATGATCGGCGCCCAGCCGCTGCAAAAAGCCGGTGCGCTGCCACAGCGCCAGCACGGGCGGGCGCGGCCGGTGAAAGTACAAGTCACCGCCGGCCTGGCGGCGCTGCCGCAACTCGGCGTCCCACAGGTCGGCGGCGGCCAGGTCGATCGAGTTCATGCTCTTGGCCATCACCAGCAGGTGGCGCTGCACGCCCGGGTGCGCCGCTGAGCGCTGGCGCAGCGCCCGCAGATGCTCGGCCACATGCGGCACGGCGCCAAACCAGACCGATCCCTCCATGCGCAGCAGCTTGAGCTGCGGGCACTCGGGCAGGGCAGTGGCGGGCTGCGGCTGCGGCTGTGGGTGCGGATGGGGGTGCGGCTGTGGGTGCGGCGGTTCGGGCGCCACATCGATCACCACAAACGGCCGGTCGGCCGCCTGGCTGTCAAAGCCCATGGTGCGCAGCGCCGGCCGGGCCATGCGGTACAGGTAGACCACCAGCGACAGCATCACGCCGGCCAGCACCGCCACCTCCAGCCGCAGCACCAGCGTGGCGGCGCAGGTGGCCAGGGCGACGCCAAACTCGGGCCGGTCGAGCCGCCAGATGCGGGCCCAGGCGGCCCGGTCCACCAGCGACCAGGCCACCACCAGCAGCAAGGCGCTGACGCCGGCCAGCGGAATCCACGCCAGCACCGGCCCGGCCAGCGCCACCAGCGCCACCAGCAGCCCGGCGGCGGCCACGGCGGCCAGCGGCGTGCGGGCGCCGGCCTCCAGATTGGGCACGGACCGGTTGAGCGAGCCACAGACCACCATGCCCGACGTGAACGCTGCCGTCAGGTTGGCCAAGCCCTGGCCGAAGCACTCGCGGTTGGCATGGATCACCTGCCCGCTGCGCGCGCCCAGCGCCTTGGCGATGGCCATCGACTGGCCCAACGCGATGATGGTCAGCGCCAGGCCGGCCGGCAACAACTGCGCCAACAGATCGGGCCAGTGGGCGGCCGTGCCGGTGGACAAGCTGCCTGCCGCGGCCATTGGCCAGTGCCAGACCGGCCAGGCCGATGGCGGCTGGCCCAGGCGCAGCGGCGGCGCACCCACTGAGCCCGCCAGGCCCGCAAACCAGGCCGCGCCCGGCCCGCTGACCCACCAACCGGCAGCAATCCCCACCAGCAACGCCAGCAACATGTGCGGCCCACGCCGCCAGCCGTAGCGCCCGGCCACGGCGGCCGCCAACGTCAGGCCGCCCACCCACAGCGACGGCATCGAGACACCCGCCACCCAAGCCTGCATCGGCGAGGTGCGGCCCACCGCCCCCATCAGCCCGGCCAGCGCGTACCAGGCGATCAGCCCGGCCGCGCCGCTGGTAAAACCCAGCATCACCGACGGCGAAATGAAATTGACCAGCGCCCCCAGCCGGGCTGCCGCCAGGCCGAGTTGCATCAGCCCGACCAGGCCGGTAAGCAGCAACGCCAGCGGCACGATCAGCCGCGCATCACCGGCCGCCAGCGGCACCAGCATGGCGCCCAGCGCCAATGACGTGGCATTGGTCGGGCCCGACAGCACCAGCCGGCTCGACCCCGCCAATGCCGCCACCGCACACGGCAGCACGGCCGCCGCCAGGCCCATCGCGGGCGGCAGGCCGGCCAGCGCGGCAAAGGCAATCGCCTGCGGCAGCACCAGCACGGCGCCCAGCAGGCCGGCCAGGGCGTCGGCGCGCAGGCTGGCCGGGTTGACCTCGTGCACCCAGCCGCCCAGCCACCGGGCCAGGCGTTGTCGCAGTGCGGGGGCATCGAGCATCGGTGCAGCGTAGCAGGGCGGTTCAGGGCGGATGACGGGCGGATGACAAGGCACCCCGCCACCCGGCCGGCCCCCTGCACGCCCGTGATGCAGGCACCCAGCCCGCAGAATCGGCCCCCTGCCAAGAGGAGCGACGCATGACCCCGACTTCAAGCATCTGGCGCGCATTGAGCGCCGCCGCCCTGCTGTCGGGCCTCACCGGCCTGACCGCCAGCCCGACCCAGGCCGCGCCGCTACGCATTGCCAGCGCGTTTGATCCGCAGACGATGGACCCGCACGGCCTGGCGCTGCTCTACCACTCGCGGGTGGTCTATCAAATCTACGATTCACTCGTCAACCGCGACACCGCCTTCAAGCTGGAGCCGTCGCTGGCCGTCAGTTGGCAGATGACCGGCCCCACCCAGTGGCGCTTCAAGTTGCGCCCGGGCGTGAAGTTTCACGACGGCACCGCCTTCAGCGCCGACGATGTGCTGTTCTCGATCAACCGGGCGCTGGGCGCCACTTCGCAGCGCAGCTTCACCCTCAAAGGCATTGCAGCGGTGAAAAAGGTGGACGCGCTGACGGTGGACTTTCAACTGCTGACGCCCGACGCGGTGCTGCCCGACAAGCTGCTGTACGTGCCGATGGTCAGCCAGGCCTGGTGCCAGGCGCACGGGGTGGAAAAGGCGCAGGACTTCAATGGCAAGCAAGAGACGTTTGCGGTGCGCCATGCCAACGGCACCGGGCCGTACCAGCTGCTCAAGTACGAGCCCGATGTGCAGGTGCAATTGCAGCGCTTTGACGGCTGGTGGGGCGCCAGCGCGGACAAAACCGGCCAGGCCGATGCGCGCAACGGCAATATCGACGCCGCAACCTTTCTCAGCATCAAAAGCGACGCCACCCGGCTGGCCGCGCTGGCCTCGGGCGAGGTAGACCTGGTGCTCGACCCGCCGTTCCAGGACGTGCAGCGGCTCAAGGCCGACCCCAGGATCAGCGTGGCCAGCAGCACCGACCTGGGCACCCAGTACCTCACCTTCGACCAGGCGCGTGATGAGCTGCTGCACAGCGACGTGAAAGGCCGCAATCCGTTCAAAGACCGGCGGGTGCGGCTAGTCCACTGAATCACTGAAATCGGATCGGTGCTGTCCACGCGATACGGGCGCGCTGCGGCGTTGCGAATGCTCGCAATGCCTACGGGCATTGCTGCGCTTCGCGCCTTGCATCGCATCCCGTCTCGCGTGTCCCTCAC
>JANMKO010000794.1:0-5049 GCA_031372085.1 Betaproteobacteria bacterium | reverse complement strand
GCCCTGGCCCAGCGGGCCGGTGGTGGTCTCGACACCGGGCGTCACGCCCACCTCGGGGTGGCCGGGCGTCTGGCTGTGCAACTGGCGGAAGTTGCGCAGCTCGCTCAGTGCCAGGTCATAGCCGGTGAGGTGCAGCAGCGCATACAGCAGCATCGAGCCGTGGCCGTTGCTCAGCACAAAACGGTCGCGGTCAGGCCAGTGCGGGTTGGCCGGGTTGTGCCTCAAATGCCGGCCCCACAGCGCCACCGCCATCTCGGCCATGCCCATCGGCGCGCCCGGGTGGCCTGAGTTGGCCTGCTGCACCGCGTCCATGGCCAGTGCGCGGATGGCGTTGGCCATCAAACGGGTGTCTTGCTTTTTGAAGGTGGCCATGCGCTGCGCCGACAGGCGTTGAAGGGGGATTGATCGGACGCGGTGGGCGCGCACCGGCCGATTTTAACGGCGTGTTTTGCCCCCGCCGCCGCGCCCGACAGCCCCCGGCCCGGCGCTGGCCCGGCCCTAAACTGCGCCCGACATGCCGCCGCCCGCCGCCAATTTGCCCGCCCTGATCCTGGCCGCCGGCCGGGGCCAGCGCATGCGCCCGCTGACCGACCACACGCCCAAACCGCTGCTGCCGGTGGCCGGCCGGCCGATGATCGAGTGGCATCTGCGGGCGCTGGCCGCTGCCGGCGTGCGCCGGGTGGTGATCAACACCGCCTGGCTGGAAGACCAGTTTGCGCCCGCGCTGGGCGACGGCAGCCGCTGGGGCCTGGCGATCCACTACTCGATGGAGGGCCGCGACCACGGCGGCGCGCTGGAGACAGCCGGCGGCATCGCCAAGGCGCTGCCCTGGCTGGTGGACGGCGCCGACACCTGCTTCTGGCTGGTCTCGGGCGACATCGTGGCGCCGGGGTTTGCATTTGACGCCGCGCAGGCCCGGCAATTTGCCGACGGCGCCGACGATGCCCACCTGTGGCTGGTGGCCAACCCCGACTTCCACACGGCGGGGGATTTTGCGCTGGCCGGCGGCCGGGTGCAGCGCCCGCCCGCCGGCCAGCCCCGGCCGTTGACCTATGCCAACCTGGCGCTGGTGCGGTCCACGCTGGTGGCCGGCATCACGCCGGGCCAGCGCGCCGCACTTGGCCCGCTGCTGTTTGCCAGCGCCCAGGCCGGCCGGCTGGGCGGCCAGCGCTGGGCCGGGGCGTGGCACAACCTGGGCACACCGGCGCAACTGGCCGCAATGGCCGCAATGGCCGCAATGGCCGGCATGGGGGTGGCCGAGGTGGCCGCCCCTGCCGGCCTGCCGTCACCGGCGGCGCCAGTATGAGCCAGCGCTGCGGGTGGGTCGCGCTGCTGGTGGCCGCTGTCGGTGTTGCGAATGCCGCGAATGCCGCCAGCCCGGCTCATGGTGCCCCCGCCCCCGCCGCCGCCCGCGCCCCGCGTTTCACCTTCTACGGCCTCGCCCCGGCGCTGGCTGGGTTTGATCTGGCCCGGGCGGACGCTGCGCTGGGCCAGCCGCTGACCCTGGAGCCCGGCCCGTTGCGCCGCACGGCGGCCGGCGCAACGGCTGGCGCATCCGCGCCCGGACCGGCCTGCCAGTACCGGGCGGTGGCGGCGCAGCCCGGCGTGCGCTACGCGCTGAGCGGCGGCGTGATCACCCGCGTCGAAACCCGCGACGCCCGCTGGCGCACCCTCAGCGGCGTGCGGGTGGGCAGCACGCTGGCGCAGGCGCGACGGGCCTACCGCAAGCGGTTGATGGTGGCGCCGCACCCCTACTTCGCCCAGGGCCACACGCTGCTGGTTTACTCGCCCGACCGGCGCTTTGCGCTGGTGATGGAGGCCAATGACGCGGGCCGCATCATCACGCTGCGGGGTGGCCGCCTGCCCGAGGTGGCGTGGCTGGAGGGCTGCTGATGATGATCGCAACACAGCGCTGGCAGATTGCCGTGATCGGCGCCGGCCCGGCCGGCCTGGCGCTGGCCTTGATGGCCGCACGCGGCCTGCCCAACGCCGAGATCACGCTGTTTGATGCCCGGCCGGCCGACAAGGATGTGTCGGCTGACCCGCGCACGCTGGCGCTGGCGCTGGGCAGCGTGCAGGCGCTGCAACGCCTGGGCGCCTGGCCGGCTGGCGCTGCACAGCCCATTCTTGAGGTGCTGGTGTCGCAGGCGCCGCCCACCGTCAGCCTGCCGGGCGGGCGCAGCGGCGCGGTGCACCTGCGGGCCAGCGACGAGGCGGTGCCGATGCTGGGCGCGGTGCTGGCCTACGGCACGCTGGTCAGTGCGCTGCAGCGGGTGTGGCAGGCGGCCGAGGCGGCCGAGCCGCAGCGCCTGCACAGCCGCTTTGGCCGGCCGGTGGTGGATGTGCGCAACCTGGGCGGGCCGGGGGCGGCGGGTGGGATGGGTGCAGGGGATGGGACAGGTGCATCTGGTGCGGCGGGAGGCGGTGTGCAGGTGGATGCCGGCATTGCCGAGCGCTTTGATCTGGCCGTGGTGGCCGAGGGCGGGGTGTTTTCACCCCCTCAAGGCGGCCCGCCGCCCCCCAGCGCACGGGCGTCAGGCGGTGGCATCAGGCGCAGCCTGACCCATGATTACCAGCAAACCGCCTGGGTGGGCACGGTGACGCTGGCCGGCGCCACGCCCGGCCGGGCGCTGGAGCGCTTTACCCGCGACGGCCCGCTGGCGCTGCTGCCGCTGCGCCCCGGCGCAGACGGCGCGGCGCGGGCCGCGATGGTCTGGTGCGTGGCCAGCGCCGACGACCCGGTGGCCACGCTCACCGACGCCCAGCGCATCACCGTGCTCAACACCCTGCTGCCGGCCGAGGCCGGCACGGTGCTGGCGATCTCTCCGCTCAAGCACTTTGCGCTGGGCCTGAGCGCCGAGCGCAGCCTGGTCGACGGCGCCACGGTGCGCATCGGCAATGCCGCGCAAACCCTGCACCCGGTGGCCGGCCAGGGCCTGAACCTGGGCCTGCGCGACGCCGCCGCGCTGGTGCACGCGCTGCGCCACGCCGGGCCCGCCGATCTGCCGGCGCTGCTGCGCAGCCTGGCCTGGCAGCGCGGGCCTGACCGCTGGGGCATGATCGCCGCCACCGATTTTTTGGCCCGCAGCTTCACCTGGCGCTGGCCGGGGCTGCCGGCGGCACGCGGCCTGGGCCTGGCCGCGCTGCAGGCGCTGCCGCCGCTGAAATCAGCGCTGGCCCGGCAGATGATGTTCGGCCGGCGCTGAGCCCGGCGCTGAGCCCGGCGCCCAGCGCGTGGGCGGCTTGTGGCTTTGCGCCTTGTCCCGCGTGCGGGAGAACGGGCAAAGCCCGCCGAGCGAAACGCGTGCGGGAGACGGGGCGAATCCCGCCGAGCGAAAACCGCTCGAGCACTCAGCCCGGCCGGCCCGGCCTACGCTGCGCCGGTCCGGCGCCGGTAGATGGTGTTGCGGCTGATGCCCAGCTGGCGCGCGGCGGCCGAGACGTTGCCGTGCAGCGCGCTCAGCGTGCGCTCGATGGCCAGGCGCTCCAGCTCGCGCATCTTGGCCGGGTGCGCGTCGGCCCCTGCGGTGACCAGACCATCGCCCCGGCTGGCATCGTCGGCGGCGGCCAGGGCGCCCGTGCCCAGGCTGGCCGCCGCCGTGTCCATCTGCCAGGTGGCGGGCGCGGCGGGGCGGCGCGGCGCGCTCTCAAATCGCGCCAGCACCTGCAGGCCCACCCGGGTAAGCATCTCCACCAGATCACCGTGCTGGCCCGGCGGGCGCGCAAACAGCGCTTGCAGCCGGCGGTCAAACAGCGCCGAGAACGGCTGGCCCACCAGCGCTGACCGGGGCAGGCACAGCAAGCGCGCGGCCATCCGGTTGGCGCCACTGAGCACGCCGTCGCTGGTCACCTCCAGCAGCCCCTCCAGCGGCGTGCCCACCAGCTCGGCCCGCGGGTGGAAGTGCACCAGCAGCCGGTCGGCTGACGGCACGAACAGGCTGTTCTCGATGGCGGCGGCCGCATCGACCACCAGCGAGAAGATGTCGAACGACGGCACGTTGTCGTAGGACGTGATGTCGAGCGCGCCCAGCCGCTCACCGGTGGGCGCGTCGATCGGCGCGGCGACGCAAAAGAACGGCCGCACATTGGCAAAAAAGTGCGCATCGCGGCCCACCAGGTAGGGCATGCCGTCGGCAATGGCGATGCCCGGCGCGGTGGTGCCCACGCAGCGCTCGGCCACGTTCACGCCCTTGCGGCTGGACACCAGCAGCGCCGACGGCGTGGCGGCCTCGTGGCACAGCCGGTCGATCACCACGCCCCGGGTGTTGAGCAGCAGCACCGCGCAGCCGGTGCCGCGCAGCGCGTGGGCCAGGCGCTCGGTCTCGGGGCGGGCGCTGCGCACCAGCGCACCGTGCTGGTCGTCCAGCTCGGCCAGCATGGCGCGCGAGACCAGCTCGAAGCTGATGCGCTCATGCTCACGCATGCCGGCGTCGCGGCAGCGCTGCCAGGAGCGCAGCAACGGCGATTCATCATCGCGAGGCTGGATCCACGGCGTCACCCGGTAGTGGCCGCGCACCGATTGCAACCGGGCCTGTAGTTCAACAGAGGGGTTCATGCCAGGTCGGGCGGTGGCCGGTTGCGGGGTTGCGGGGTTGCGGGTTGGGCAGGGCATGGCAGCGGGCGGTGGCGGCTGTTGCAGCCTGCAACAGCCGTCCGGCTGCTGCCGGCCAGCGCGGTGCTTGCGGCGCACTGTAGGCAGGCGGCGCACCGCCGGCTAACTAGGGAAAGCCCGCTGTGTGCGCACAAGCCGGCGCGCCGGGTTGAAGATCAGCGGGCTGGAAACACCTTCCCGCTGCTGCGGCCGCAAGCCGTCGACCCCCCGAGGAGACAAGACATGGCAACAACCCGATCCACCCGCTGGCAAGCCACCGGCACGGCCCTGCTGGCACTGGCCGCCCCGCTGGTGCAGGCGCAGTCGATGGACGCCTTGAAGGCCGACGCCGCCAGCACCGGCGACGTGCTGACCTACGGCATGGGCTACAACAACCAGCGCTACAGCGCGCTCAAGCAGATCAATACCAGCACCGTGGCCAAGCTGGCCCCGCTGTG
>JANMKO010000758.1:0-10165 GCA_031372085.1 Betaproteobacteria bacterium | reverse complement strand
CTTCAGCATCTCCACCAGGCCCGGCTCGTCCAGCGGCGGGTCGGTGTCGGGCGGGCAGACCAGGCTGGTAATGCCGCCAGCGGCCGCCGCGTTCAGCTCGCTCTCCAGCATGCCCTCGTGCTCATGGCCGGGCTCACGCAGCCGGGCCGCCAGATCGACCAGGCCGGGCGCGACGATGCAGCCACTGGCGTCCAGCGTGCGGTCGGGCTGGAAATCAGCCGACACGGCACCCAGCGTGACGATGCGCCCACCGGCAATGGCCACATCGCCCGGGCCGTCGCGGCCCGATGCGGGGTCGATCAGCCGGCCGTTTTTGATCAGGATTTTCATCGCGTGCGCTGGCTCAAAGTCAGGCGTCGTTGCCGGCAATGATCGACATCACCGCCATGCGCACCGCGATGCCGAATGTCACCTGCGGCAGGATCACGCTGTGCGCACCGTCGGCCACCGCCGAGGCGATCTCCACGCCCCGGTTGATCGGGCCGGGGTGCATCACGATGACATCGGGCTTGGCGCCCAGCAGCTTGTGCGCCGTCAGGCCGTAGTTCTTGAAAAACTCACCGGCGCTGGGCAGCATGGCGCCGCTCATGCGCTCACTTTGCAGGCGCAGCATGATGATCACGTCGGCGCCCCGGATGCCCTCCGCCATGTCGTGGCAGACGCGCACGCCCATGCCAGCCAAATCCCCCGGCACCAGGGTTTTGGGGCCCACCGCGCGGATGTCGGGCACGTCCAGCGTGGTCTAGGCGTGGATGTCGGAGCGCGCCACGCGCGAATGCACGATGTCGCCGACGATGGCCACACTGAGCTGGGTGAAATCTTGCTTGAAGTGCCGGATGGTGTACATGTCCAGCAGGCCCTGGGTGGGGTGGGCATGGCGGCCGTCGCCGGCATTGACCACATGCACATGCGGCGCGCAGTGCTGGGCAATCAGGTAGGGCGCGCCGCTCTCGCTGTGCCGCACGACAAACATGTCGGCATGCATCGCGCTCAAGTTGGCGATGGTGTCGAGCAGGCTCTCGCCTTTGGCCGCGCTGCTTTTGGCGATGTGGAGGTTGATGACATCGGCCGATAAACGCTTGGCGGCAATCTCGAAGGTGGTGCGGGTGCGGGTGCTGTTCTCAAAAAACAGGTTGAACACACTTTTGCCGCGCAGCAGCGGTACTTTTTTGACATCGCGGTCATTGACCGACAAAAACGTGCCGGCGGTGTCCAGGATCAAGGTCAGCACGTCGCGCGGCAGGCCCTCGATCGACAGCAGGTGGATCAGCTCACCGTGCGGGTTGAGCTGGGGGTTGCGCTTGTTCAACATCAGGCGGGGCTCTGTTCAACCGAGAAGCTGAAGCGGCCGTCATCAGCACGCGCCAGCGCCAGCTTCTGGCTGGGTGGCAGGCTGATCTTGGCGGCGGCAAAGGCCGGCTGGATCGGCAGCTCGCGCCCGCCCCGGTCTACCAGCACCGCCAGGCTGACGCTGGCTGGCCGGCCAAAATCAAACAGCTCGTTGATCACCGCGCGGATGGTGCGGCCGGTGAACAGCACATCGTCCAGCAGCAGGATGTGCGCGCCCTGCACCGCAAACGGGATCTTGGTGGCATCGGTGCCGCTGTGCATGCCGCGGGCCGAGAAATCATCGCGGTGCAGGCTGCTGCTGATCACCGCCGGCCGGGCCCCGCCCAGCAGGCCGGGCAAGTCAGCCGCCAGCCGCTCAGCCAGCCAGGCCCCGCCCGACCAGATGCCCATCAAGGCCATGCCCGGCCGCCACAGGCTTTGCACGCCGCTGCGCAGCTCGGTGTACAGCGCCTCGGCGTCCAGGGTGAGGGTGCTCATGACGGGGCCTGTTCAAGGTCTCGCAAGAATTGATCAAGAATCACCGCAGCCGACGCCGCATCGGCATCGGCCGCGCCCGACGCCAGCGCCTCGGTGGTGCTGTAGCGCTCATCCACCGGGTGCACCGGCAGGCGGAACCGGCCGCCCAATTGCCGGCCAAATCGCTGCGCGCGACGGGGATTGTCGTGCGCTGCACCGTCCGGGTGCCACGGCACGCCCAGCACCAGGGCGTCGGGCTGCCATTCGGCAATCAAACTGGCGATCTGCGCAAAGCGGGCGTCACCCACGGCGTCGATCGTCGTCAGCGCGGTGGCATGGCCGACCAGGCGGTTGCCGCTGGCCACCCCCGTGCGCCGGGTGCCGAAATCAAACGCCAGAAACGACGGGATGCGGCCAGTGGGCGCGCCGCCCGCCCCGTCAGGCATGGCCGGCGTCTTGGCTGAGCATGCGCGGGTCGAACCCCAGCAACGAGACGGCCTTGTCGTAGCGCTGCTCGACCGGGGTGTCAAAGATCACCTCGGGTGCGGCGTCCACTGTCAGCCAGCCGTTGCGGCCCATTTCGTCTTCCAATTGCCCCGCCGCCCAACCGCTGTAGCCCAGAGTGACGAGCAGGCGCTTTGGGCCGGCGCCGTTGCTCACGGCCTCCAGCACGTCTTTGCTGGTGGTCATCTCCAGCCCGCCGGGGATGGACAGCGTGCTGCTGTACGGGCTTTTGTAGCCGGCATCGGCGCCAGCGGCGCAGTTGGCCAGGTTGGCGGCATCCACCAGCTTTTCGTGCAGCACAAAACCGCGCTCGGTCTGCACCGGGCCACCAAAGTAGACCGGCTGCTCGGCCAGGCCGGCCAGATCAGCGGCGTCCAGGCGCAGATCGACTTTCTCGAACAGGTTTTTCAGCTTGATGTCGATCGGCTTGTTGATCACCAGCCCCAGCGCGCCGCGCTCGGTGTGCTCACACAAATACACCACCGCGCCTGAAAACGTGTCGTCGCCCATGCCCGGCATCGCGATGAGGAACTGGTTGGTCAGGTTGATGCGGCCCGGTGACATGGGCGGATTCTAGGAGCCTGTCGGACTTGGGGCGTCGAAAGCGAGAAGCGGCCCCAGCGAGGACAGTTTTTGCCGGATTTGCAGGCCCATAGCCCAGCTATGGGACAAAAAGCCGGTGAAAAATGGACCGCTGAGGCCGTTTCGCAGCCGACGATCCCCGAGTCCGACAGGCTCCTACGAGACTCGTGATCGTGCACACTGCGCGCCGTGCAGCACGATCCCCACCCCGGCCCCGCCATCGCCAGCGCGCTGGTCTGGTTGCGTCGTGACCTGCGCACCGACGACCAGGCCGCGCTGTTCCACGCGCTGAAGGCGGCGCGCCAGGTGTGGTGCACTTTTGTTTTTGATGCCGCCATCCTCGGCGCCCTGCCGCGCGCCGACCGGCGGGTGGAATTCATCCGCGACAGCCTGGTCGATCTGGACGCGCAACTGCGCCAGCTGGGCGCATCGCACGGCGTGGCCGGTGTCGGCCTGATCGTGCGCCACGGCGACGCCCGGGTGGTGCTGCCCGCGCTGGCCGCCCAGCTGGGCGTGCAGGCGGTGTACGCCAACCACGATGACGAGCCGGCTGCGCTGGCCCGCGACGCCCAGGTGCGCGGCCGGCTGGCCGGCGCCGGCATCGCCCTGCACACCAGCAAAGACCATGTGGTGTTTGAGCGCAGCGAGGTGCTGACCGCCACCGCCAGCCCGTACAGCGTGTTCACACCGTACAAAAACGCCTGGCTGAAAAAGCTCGACCCGTATTTTCTAAAGCCCTACCCTGTCGCCCGCCATGCCGGCGCGCTGGCGCCGCTGCCCGCCGGCATGGCCGCTGGCGTGCCCACGCTGGCCGAGATCGGCTTTGAGCCCACCAACCTGCACCAGCTCAAATTGCCCATCGGCGCCAGCGGTGCACGCGGGCTGCTGGACGATTTTCTGGGCCGCATCGACCAGTACGGCCAGGCGCGCGATTTTCCGTCGATCAAAGGCCCCAGCTACCTGAGCACCCACCTGCGCTTTGGCACGGTGTCGATCCGCCAACTGGCGCGCGCGGCGTGGGACCGGGCCCAAGCCGGATCACGCGGCGCCGAGGTCTGGCTGTCCGAGCTGATCTGGCGCGATTTTTACCACCAGATCCTGCACCACCACCCGCGCGTGGTGGGCCACTGCTTCAAGCCCGAATACGACGGCCTGAAATGGGACCACGGCAAGCACGCCGACGCGCTGTTTGCCGCCTGGTGCGAGGCCCGAACCGGCTACCCGCTGGTAGACGCGGCGATGCAGCAGATCAACCAGACCGGCTACATGCACAACCGGCTGCGCATGGTGGTGGCCAGCTTTTTGACCAAAGACCTGGGGCTGGACTGGCGCCGGGGCGAAGCCTACTTTGCCACCCATCTGAATGATTTTGACCTGGCCGCCAACAACGGCGGCTGGCAGTGGGCGGCGTCCACCGGCTGCGATGCCCAGCCGTACTTCCGCATCTTCAACCCGGTGAGCCAGAGCGAAAAGTTTGACGCCGATGGCAAGTTCATCCGCCGCTACCTGCCGCAACTGGCTGGCCTGCCGGACAAAGCGATCCACGCGCCGTGGCTGGCCCGGCCGATCGAGCTGGCCGCCGCCGGCGTGGTGCTGGGTGCGGGGTACCCGCTTCCGGTGGTGGCGCATGACCTGGCACGCGAGCGCACATTGGCGCGGTTTGCAGCGGCGCGCGGCGCCAAGCCGGGATAGTCCGCTGAATCGGCAGCGCGCCCTTGTCGCGTGGACAGCACCGATCCGATTTCAGAGATTCAGTGGACTGGTGGGCTGTCGTGGGGTGGGCTGTCGTTGGCGCTCTGCATGAGCGGGGTCAGGCCCCACCGGCGGCTTGCGAGCACTCAGGGTGACGCTAGCAACCACCTGAACGAGGCCCCGATACGATACGTGCCGCCCTCTCGACGGAAGGGCGCCAGCGCTGCTGCATGGGCGGCATTGACCGCCTCTGCGCCCGAGTGCTCTGCCGCTCGAATTGCCACGCCCGAGGACGCGAGACCACGTTGCGCTGTATCAAGGTCAGGGTATTGCCACTCACACGCCACATCGAGCACCTCAATCGGCTTGAGTCCCGCGCTTTCGGCCAGTGCTTGAAGTGCGCTCGCGTCCGACAAGGCGAATGGGCCTGGTGCCCCGGGAGGCGGCGGTGGCAAGAGTGGTTTTAGTGCGGCAACCAGCGAAGCCGCTTCCATGCCTTCAGGGGCGCCCCAGGTCATGACCACGATGCGGCCATTGGGCTTGGCAATACGACGCGCCTCCTGAAGCGCAACAACCGGGTTTGCGGCGAACTGAAACGAGTTGAAGCCGGTAACGAGATCAAACTCCGCGTCAGGGAAGGGGAGCTCTTCCAAGTCGCCCAGATGGAAGTCGCCGGAGGGCAATCTAGACTTTGCGATGGCGAGAAGATTTTCAGCTGCATCAAGTCCCGACACCTTTGCACCTCGGTGCGCCGCACGGACAGCCGCCAATCCGGCGCCGCAACCAACATCACAGCAACTTGAGCCGAAGCCTAGACCACAGGCATCAAAGACCGCGTCATAGGCAGCACTAAACTGCCCTTCCTGAATGTTCGCCCAGTCCTGTGCTCGCGCCCCCCAAAGCCGACCGTTCACCGGCGAGGTCTTCGACATATCAGTTGCACGCATGTTGGCTTTCGGACGAAAGCGCCGACACCGTAGCCCAGGCAGCGTTTGTGGGACCTAACGTCGCAGCTAACGGGCAGTCTGCGGCGCATCGGGTTTGCCCAAGAATGAAATGAAGGGCAAACCCGGTGCGCCGCAAAGTGTCCAGTTGAGCGACCTGTTAGGCCTCGCTTGCCGGTGTGTACATTGTGACGTATTATGTGTAGACATAGCTGCGGAGACCATGTATGCGTACGAACATTGTGATTGACGATAAGTTGATGGCTGCCACCCTGAAGGCCACAGGGATCAAAACCAAACGCGAGGCTGTGGAGCAGGGCCTTCAAACACTTTTGCGATTGAAGCAACAGACAGAACTTCGGAAGTTGCGTGGCAAGTACGAGTGGGAAGGCGATCTTGATGCCATGAGGCGTGACAAGTGATTCTTGTTGACTCTAGCGTTTGGATTGACTTCTTCCGCAATCAGCCTACCGCACAGGCGGAATGGCTGGACAAGAACCTCGGCGTTGAAGGTCTGCTCGTAGGCGACTTGATACTTGCCGAAGTGCTGCGTGGCTTTAAGGATGATCGCGGTTTCAACGAAGCAAGGCGCTTACTTGGGAGGCTCCAGCAGGTGTCTTTGTGCAGCGAGGATCTGGCAGTTGAAGCTGCAAGAAACTTCCGAAAGTTACGTAACCATGGCATCACGATTCGCGGCACCATTGATGTGATCATTGCAACACGATGCTTGGTCGATGGCTTTCGCTTGCTGCACAGTGACCACGACTTCGACGCATTTGAGGCACAGCTTGGGCTACAAATGGTGAATTGCGAGGCCTAACGTGGGGTGTGACCTGCCGCCGCGCCGCTCAGAACAGCTCAACATCGCCCGATCTGGCAGCGCCGTCCACCAGCTCACCCCGGGCCATCAGCTCGGCGTGGCTGCACACCTGGTTGCGGCCGTGGCCTTTGGCCCAATACACCGCCCGGTCGGCGCGCTCAAAGGCCGTGCTGGGCGTGTCACCGGGCTTGAGCCGGGTGTAGCCCACCGACACCGAGATGCTGCCGACCTGCGGGAAGGCATACGCCTTGACGCTGCTGCGCAGCCGCTCAAAGGCCAGGCCGGCGTCCAGATCGCTGTTGCAGCGCATCAGCACGACAAACTCTTCGCCGCCAAAACGGTACAGCCGGTCGTGGAAGCGGAAGACCGAGCGCATCAGCCGCGACAGCAGCAGCAGCACCTCGTCGCCGATCAGGTGGCCGTGCTGGTCGTTGACGCGCTTGAAGTGGTCGATGTCGATGACGCCGATGTAGTGCGGATGGGCCACCGGCTGGGTGCGGCGCTCGGCAGCGGCCGCCAGATCCGCCACACCCGCCGTACCCGCCACACCCGTCGCAGCCGCTGCGGCGACAAGCCCCTGCGCGGCGCCGGCCGGCGCCACGCCGATATCGACCGCCAGCTTGTAAAACGCCTCATCGAAGGTCTTGCGGTTCAGCAGCCCGGTGAGGGTGTCGCGCTCGCTGTAGTCGAGCAAGGCCTGGAAGTTGCGGTAGTTGCGCAGGATGCTGCCCACCAGCCGGTGGGCATTGCCGTCCAGCGGCTGCGCCGACTCGATCTCCAGCACGCCCACCACGTCGCGGTCGGTGGTGAGCGGAAACACCACCGTGTGCGGCGGGCCGGCCAGCACCACCACATCCTGCTGGCGCAGCGCCTGCAGGCGGGCCGGAAAGTCGGCCAGCGGCGGCAACTGGTGCAGCTCGGTCCACGGCGGGTCTGAGGCCGGCGCCACGTCCGCCAGCCCGAGCCGGGCGCGGGTGAGCCAGCGTTTGTCGGTGTCGTCACCCACGCAACGGTGGATGGCCACCTGCTGCGGGCGCAGCAGGTCGCGCAGCGCGGCGGCCAGCGTGGTGTCCAGCATGTCCCGGTCGCGGAAGGCCGTGAGCTCGGCCAACTGATCGACGACTTGGGACATGGCTTGCGGTGGCGGTGGCCCGGGGCCCGGTGCGGGCACTATCAGGCGTCAACCCGGCGCCGGGCGTAGCGCGCCACCAGCCCCAGCAGCTCGTCCTCGACATACGGTTTGCCGAGGTAGTGGTCCACGCCCAGCTCAGCCGCGTAGTCGCGGTGCTTCTGGGCAATGCGCGAGGTGATCATGATCACCGGCAGCGCTGCGCTGCGCGGCTCGGCGCGCAGGTTGCGCACCAGATCAAAACCGTCCATGCGCGGCATCTCGATGTCGGTGACCAGCAGCATCGGCAGCTCGGCGGCCAGCCGCTCCAGCCCATCGAGGCCGTCTTTGGCCACTTGCACCCGGTAGCCCTCACGCTCCAGCAGGCGTTGCGTGATGCGGCGCACGGTGAGTGAGTCATCGACCACCAGCACCAGCGGCGCCAGCGCCACGGTGGCCTGTGCGGCGGCGCTGCCGCCGGCCAACGCCGCTTGCTGCAGCGCGGCCCGGGTGGCGGCATGCGCCGCGTCACCGTACAGCGTGGCCAGCGCCACCGGGTTGTAGATCAGCGCCGGCAGGCCGGACGGCAACAGCGTCATGCCCACCAGCCCGGGCACACGCGACAACTGCGGGCCCAGGTTCTTGACCACCACCTCCTGGTGGCCCAGCACCTCGTCCACATGCAGCACCACCCGCTGCGCGGCGCTGCGGATGACGACCACCGGCGCGGTGCGGCCCGCTGCCAGGCCACGCGGCGTGCCCAGCAGCAGTGCGTCGAGCCAGAAAAACGGCAGGGCCGCGCCACCGTGCTCAAAAACGCCCTGCGCGTAGGCCGCTGCCAGATCGTCTGGCGCCACCCGGCGCACGATCTCGACCAGCGTGGCCGGCACCGCAAACACATGCGCGCCGCAGCGCAGCATCACCACCTGCGTGACGGCCGTGGTGAGCGGCAGCACCAGCCGGAAGCTGCTGCCCTGGCCCCGCGCGCTGGCAGTCTCGATGCGCCCGCCCATCGCGTTGACATCGGTGCGCACCACGTCCATGCCCACACCGCGGCCGGCCAGGTCAGAGATGCTGGCGGCGGTGGTGACGCCGGGCTGGAAGATCAGGTTGGCCAGCTCAGCCTCGTCGGGCCGGGCGTCGCTGCCGATCAAGCCCATCGCCAGCGCGCGCTCGCGGATGGCGGCCAGGTTCAGGCCGGCGCCGTCGTCGCGCACCTCCACGCCCACCTCATTGCCGATCTGGCTGACGGCCAGCGTGATGGTGCCGGTGGCCGGCTTGCCGGCGGCGGCGCGCACGGCGGCGGCCTCGATGCCGTGCACCACGCTGTTGCGCAGCAGGTGCTCAAAGGCCGGTGTCATGCGGTCGAGCACGCCGCGGTCGATCTCGATCGACCCGCCGACGATGTCGAGCCGCACCGATTTGGTGGTTTCTTTGGCGGCCTGGCGCACCACCCGGTACAGCCGCTCAGACAAGCCCTCGAACTCGACCATCCGGGTACGCAGCAGGTCGTCCTGCATGTCGCGCGTCATGCGGGCCTGGTGGGCCAGCGTGTCTTCGGTCGATTGCAGCGTGCGTTGCAGGCTGCGCTGCACGGTGGCCACGTCGGCCACCGACTCGGCCATCATGCGCGTCAGCTCTTGAAAGCGGGTGAAGCGGTCCATCTCCAGCGGGTCGAACAACGCCGCCGCCGCGCGCGCCGCCTCCATTCGGGTGCCGATCTGGGTTTCGGCCTGCAGCTCGATGTCGCGCAGCTGGGCGCGCAGCCGCTCCAAGTTGTCGGTCAGATCATCCAGGCTGCCTTTGATCTGGCCGACATCCGCTTGCAGGCGGGCCCGCGTGATGCTGACCTCACCAGCCCGGTTGACCAGCCGGTCGAGCAGCGGCACCCGCACCCGCACCGAGCCGGCCGCCGCCGCGCCCGGCCGGGCGGCCGGCTCGGGCACGGTGGCGCCGGGCACGGTGACAAAACGCTGCCAGTCGATGGCCGGCGGGGCAGTGCCAGTGGCCGGCTCGGGTGTGTCGGGTGCGGCGGGTGCGGCCGGCACCTGCACGGGCGCGGCCGGGTCGCCCACCACCGGCGCGACGGCCACGGGCGGCGCGGCCACCAACGGCACTGTGGTGATCGGCAGCCCAGGCTGCGCAGCCTGCGGCACTGCGGGCGGGCCGTCGGCCCCGGCCGGCAGGCGCAGCGCGTCGAAGGCGGCCTCCAGCACGTCGGCGTGCGCCGTCAAGGTCTCGATGGCGGCCACCGACGGCTGCGGGCCCGGCGCGCTCAGGCGCTCGACTTCGCTTTCCAGCCGGTGGGCTATCTCACCCAGCCGCATGGCGCCGGCCAGGCGGGCGCTGCCCTTGAAGGTGTGCAGGCTGCGCATGCAGGCCGCTGCCGGGCCGGCCTCGGCCGGGCGCTGGGCCCAGTCGCGCAGCCGGGCCTGCAGTTGCGGCAGCAGCTCAAGCGCTTCTTCGGCAAAGTAGCCAAACAGCTCATCGTCCAGCGCATCGACCTGGTCGATGTCGTCGTCGAACCCGGCCCCGGCGCCGTCGGCGCGCAATGCGTGCGGCTGGGGCGCTTGCGGCAGCGCCTCAAACGGCCGCAGCGCGGTGCGGCCCAGCACGGTGGCCGCCGGGGCGGCCCAGGCCGGGCCGGCCGGCGTGGGGCTGGCGGCAGCGGGCGCGGTGCGCTGCTGCGGCTGCTGCGGCGGGTGCGGC
>JANMKO010000119.1:0-8004 GCA_031372085.1 Betaproteobacteria bacterium | reverse complement strand
GCGCGTGTCATTGATGCGCAGCTCCAGGTAGGCGGCGGCACGGGCCTGCGCACCGCTGCCGATGGCGTGCTCGTGGTAATCGAGCACGGCCACCGGGCAGCCGATGGCGCGCTGCAAACCATCGACAAACGCCGCCACCGGGCCGGCGCCTTCGCCTTGCACCTGCAGGGTTTGCCCATCGCTGCGCAGCGTGGCGGCCAGCGCCACCCGGCCATCGGGCTGCTCGGTGATGCGCTGGTGGTCGATCAGCACGCTGGCAGCACCGAGCCGGTATTCCATCTCGAACAAGCCCCAGATGTCGGCGGCGGTCAGCTCTTGGCCCTGGGCGTCCATCACCGCCTGCACCGATGACGAGAACTCGATTTGCAGCCGGCGCGGCAGCTCCAGACCGTAGACCGACTCCAGCAAATACGAGATGCCGCCCTTGCCGGACTGGCTGTTGACCCGGATCACCGCGTCATAGCTGCGGCCCAGGTCTTTCGGGTCGATGGGCAGATAGGGCATGTCCCAAACATCACCCTCGCGCCGGGCCGAGAAGGCTTTCTTGATCGCGTCCTGGTGCGAGCCCGAAAACGAGGTGTAGACCAGATCACCCACATACGGATGGCGCGGATGCACCGGCAACTGGTTGCAATGCTCCACCGTGCGGCGGATGTCGTCGATGTTTGAGAAATCCAGCCCCGGATTCACGCCCTGGGTGTAGAGGTTGAGCGCGAGGTTGACCACGTCCACATTGCCGGTGCGCTCACCGTTGCCAAACAGGCAGCCCTCTACCCGGTCGGCACCGGCCATCAGTGCCAACTCGGCGGCGGCGGTGCCGGTGCCGCGGTCGTTGTGCGGATGCAGCGACAGCACGATCGCGTCGCGCCGCTCAAGATGGCGGTGCATCCACTCCACCATGTCGGCATAGATGTTGGGCGTGGAATGCTCCACCGTGGACGGCAGGTTGATGATGCAGGGCCGCGCCGGCGTGGGCTGCCAGACGGCGGTGACGGCATCGACCACCCGCTTGCTGAAGGCCAGCTCGGTGCCCGAGAACATCTCGGGCGAGTATTGAAACGTCCAGTGGGTGCCGGGCTGCTGGGCCGCCATGTCGCGCACCATGGCGGCGTGGCGGGTGGCCAGCTCGACGATGCCGTCTTCATCCAGCCCCAGCACCACCCGGCGCATCACCGGCGCGACCGCGTTGTACAGGTGCACGATGGCGCGCGGCGCGCCCTCCAGCGCCTCAAAAGTGCGGTAGACCAGCGGCTCACGGGCAGGGGTCAACACCTGGATCGTCACATCGTCGGGGATCAGCTTGTGCTCAATCAAATGCCGCACAAAATCAAAATCGGCTTGGGACGCCGACGGAAACCCGACCTCGATCTGCTTGAAGCCGATGCGCACCAAGGTCTCGAACAGCCGCAGCTTGCGTGCCGGGTCCATCGGCTCGATCAGCGCCTGGTTGCCGTCGCGCAAATCCACGCTGCACCACAGCGGTGCTTTTTGCAGCACGGCGTCGGGCCAGGTGCGGTCTGGCAAATGAACCGGCGCGAAAGCGCGGTATTTGCTGGCGGGTTGGTCGAGCATGGGCATGGCACTCTCCGTGGGGGTGTGGGTGGCAGCGCAGCGTGGGTTTGGGGTGCAGAAATGGGCTTCAAAAAAGCAAACGGCCCGCTGCGTTGCGCTGGGCGGGCCGTTGATCCAAAACAGGGGTACGTGGGATTTCAGCGCGCCGGGTTCACCTGGGTTAGTAGCGTGGCGGTGGCTGAACGAATCGTCATAAGCGTCGAATGTAGCACGGCGGTCAGCGGTGCAGGCCGCGCTCGTCGGGCTCATCGGTGGACGTGGCAATCATGCTCACCGGTTTGCCCTTGGCGCGCCGGTAGGCATACATGCCGTAGCCCGACAGGCCGTACAACATGAACAGGCTGAACAACATGCCCGGCACATGCAGGGTGATCAGCGCGATGCCCAGCGCGATGGCCACGATGGTGATGAAGGGCACCGAGCGCTTCAGGCCAAAATCCTTGAAGCTGTAAAACGGCACATTCGTCACCATCGTCAGGCCCGAGAACAGGGTGAGCGTAAACGTGGTCCAGACCAGCCAGGGGATGTCGCGCACGCCGTCGCGAAATCCGGCGTCGTCCATGATCCAGATGAAGCCGGTGACCAGGGCGGCCGCCGCCGGGCTGGGCAAACCCTGAAAAAACCGCTTGTCCACCACCGCGATATTGGTGTTGAAGCGGGCCAGGCGCAGCGCAGCGCAGGCACAGTAGATGAAGGCCGCTGCCCAACCCAGCTTGCCCAGGCCCCGCAGCGCCCATTCGTAGACGATCAGCGCCGGCGCGGCGCCAAAGCTCACCATGTCCGACAAGCTGTCCATCTGCTCACCAAACGCGCTCTGGGTGTTGGTCATGCGCGCCACCCGGCCGTCCAGGCTGTCCAGCACCATGGCGCAGAACACGCCAATGGCCGCCTGGTCAAAACGGCCGTTCATCGCCATCACCACCGAATAAAAACCACCAAACAGGGCCGCCAGCGTGAACAGGTTGGGCAGCACATAAATGCCTTTGCGGCGCTGCCGGGGCGGCGATTCGTCGTCGGCATGGGCGGCATCGGTCGGTGGTGGCAGGGAATCGGGCATAGGCTGTGAGGGCACGAACAAGCTTTGCAGGATACCTGAGCGGGTGGTGCCGGCAGGCTGTGCATCCAGCACGGCCGATTTGCCGTAACCAACCGCATCGCTGATCGCCCACCGGGAGACCTTATGACAGCGCATCACCCCGCTAATCGCTTTGCGGCTGCTGCGGCGGCGGCGGCCGCTGCCGCTGGCGACCGACCTACCGGCCCGCGCACCTGGCGCGCGTTGGCGGCCACCTTTTTGGCAATCAACCTGCTGTGGCTGGCGGGCTGTGGCAGCCTGCCGGCGGCCCCCGAGCGCCGCGACTCAGCGGCCTGGCCAGCCCGGCCCGGCAGCGCGCTGGCGCAAATCGCGCATGACTCCTCGCCATCCGCCGACCTGTCGGGCATCCGACTGCTGCCGCTGGGCGTGTACGCGCTGGACGCCCGGCTGCAACTGATCGACCGCGCAGTGCAATCGATTGATGTGCAGTATTACGTGCTCGACAACGACGCCACCGGCCGCCTGCTGCTGCGTCGGCTGGCCGACGCAGCAGCGCGTGGGGTGCGGGTTCGGCTGCTGGTCGATGACCTGTACACCACCCACTCTGACAGCTTGCTGCGGGCGCTGGCGGCGTTGCCGAATGTGCAGGTTCGGCTGTTCAACCCGTTTTGCTGCGCCCGCAGCAGCGGTTTGGCGGGGCGCTTTGCGGCGTCGCTGCTGGATGTGCGGCGGCTGAACCACCGCATGCACAACAAGCTGCTGGTGGCCGACGGCGCGATGGCCATCGCCGGGGGGCGCAACATCGCCGACGACTACTTTCAGCGTGGCGCCGCCTACAACTTCGTCGATCTGGATGCGCTGATCGTCGGACCGGTGGTGGCCGAGTTGGCGGCGTCATTCGACCAGTACTGGAACAGCCCGGTGGTGCTGCCGATCGAGGCCGTCTCACCCAGCGCCGACACGCCCGACACGCTGCGGCGCCAGTTTGAGGCGCTGACGGCCGATGTGCGCAGCGCGCCGGCGCTTGACCTGCCCGAGGTCGATGCGCTGGGTTACGGCCCCGTCAGCGACGAGCTGGACGCCGGCCGGCTGGGCCTGATCTGGGGCCGGGCGATGGCGCTGGCCGATCCGCCCGACAAACTGGCGCGCGACGCCGACAAGGCCTATGCCGACAGCCTGGCCTACCAGGCCTTGATGAAGATCTGGACGGCTGAGCGCGATGTCACCATCACCTCACCGTATTTGATCCCCGGGCCGCTGGGCATTGCCGCGTTCCAGGCGCTGGGCCAGCGCCTGGTCAAGGTCACCGTGCTGACCAATTCACTGGCTGCCACCGACGAGCCGCTGGTGCACACCGGCTACGCCCGCTACCGGCCCCGGCTGATCGACGCCGGGGTCGAGCTGTATGAGTTGAGCCCCAGCCGCACCCAGCGCAACAAGCGGCTGGGGCTGTTTGGCTCGTCGGTGGGCCGGCTGCATGCCAAGACGGCGGTGGTGGATGGCGACAAGACCTTTTTTGGCTCGATGAACCTCGATCCACGCTCACGCACGCAAAACACCGAGCTGGGCGTTTTTGTCGAAAGCGAGGCCCTGGCCAAAGAGATGCTGCGCGTCATCAAGATCAGCAAACTGCAAAACGCCTACCGGGTGACAAAGGGCGCGGCCGGGCAATTGCAATGGCTGGCAGTGGACGGCGACCAAGAGGTGGTGAGCGACAGCGAGCCCGAGTCGTCGTTCTGGCTGCAATTGCACAACCTGGTGTTTGGCGCGTTTGTGCCCGAGCAGTTGCTATAAAAAAGCCGCCTGCAACTGCTTGCAGGCGGCCGGCGCGAACGGGCCCGCGCTTGCAGGCGGCCGGCGCGAACGGGCCAGCGCTTGCAAGCGCGGGCCTGCCGTTCAAGGCGTGCTCAGTTGCGGCTCTTGTCCACCAGCTTGTTGGCCTTGATCCACGGCATCATCGCGCGCAGTTTTTCACCCACCACCTCGATCTGGTGCTCTTCCGTCAAGCGGCGGCGTGAGATCAGCGTGGGCGCGCCGGCACGGTTCTCCAGGATGAAGCTCTTGGCATATTCGCCCGTCTGGATGTCGGTCAACATCTGCTTCATCGCCTTCTTGGTGTCACTCGTCACCACCTTCGGGCCCGACACGTACTCACCGTACTCGGCGTTGTTCGAGATCGAGTAATTCATGTTGGCAATGCCGCCCTCGTAAATCAGGTCCACGATCAACTTGAGCTCGTGCAGGCACTCGAAGTAGGCCATCTCGGGGGCGTAGCCCGCTTCCACCAGCGTCTCGAAACCGGCCTTGATCAGCTCAACCGTGCCACCGCACAGCACGGCCTGCTCACCAAACAAATCGGTCTCGGTTTCTTCGCGAAAGTTGGTCTCGATGATGCCGGCCTTGCCGCCGCCGTTGGCCGCCGCGTAGCTGAGCGCCAGATCACGCGCCTTGCCGGTTTTGTCGGCATGCACGGCGATCAGGTGCGGCACGCCGCCACCCTGGGCGTAGGTGTTGCGCACGGTGTGGCCGGGCGCTTTGGGCGCCACCATCCAGACGTCGATGTCGTCACGCGGCACCACCTGGCCGTAGTGCACATTGAAGCCGTGGGCAAACGCCAGTGAGGCGCCGGCCTTCATGTTGGCGGCCACATCGGCGTTGTAGACGGCGGCAATCTGCTCGTCGGGCAACAGCATCATCACCACGTCGGCGGTTTTCACCGCGTCGGCAATCTCGGCCACCTTCAACCCGGCCTTTTCGGCCTTGGTCCAGGACGCACCGCCCTTGCGCAGCGCCACCGTTACCTTGACACCCGAATCATTCAAGTTTTGCGCATGGGCATGGCCTTGCGAGCCGTAGCCGATGATGGTGACGTTCTTGCCCTTGATCAGGCTCAGATCAGCGTCTTTGTCGTAATAGACTTTCATGGGGTTCTCCTGTGAGGTGTGTTGGGGGGATCGGTGAGATGGGTGGCCTGGATCAAACCCGCAAGATGCGCTCACCGCGGCCGATGCCGCTGGCCCCGGTGCGCACGGTTTCAAGAATCGCACTGCGGTCGATGCCTTCGATGAAGGCGTCGAGCTTGCCGGCGTCGCCGGTCAGCTCCAGCGTGTAGCTTTTTTCGGTCACGTCGATGATGCGGCCGCGAAAGATATCGGCCATGCGCTTCATCTCCTCGCGCTCTTTGCCCACCGCCCGCACCTTGATCAGCATCAGCTCACGCTCGGTGTAGCTGCCTTCGGTCAGGTCTACCACCTTGACCACCTCGATCAGCCGGTTCAGGTGCTTGGTGATCTGCTCGATCACTTCATCCGAGCCGGTGGTGACGATGGTCATGCGCGACAGTGATGCGTCCTCGGTGGGCGCCACTGTCAGGCTCTCGATGTTGTAGCCCCGAGCGGAGAACAGCCCGATCACCCGAGACAGCGCGCCGGGCTCGTTTTCGAGCAGCACGGCAATGATGTGTTTCATGGTCAGTCCTTGCCAGGTGGGGTTCTTCAAGCCGGCAGTGGTAACCGCCGGCCCTTGGCCGCACCCATCAGAAAAAGTGGATCGAATCGTCTGAAGCCGTCACCGCGTCCGGTGGCCCGCCACGCCCGCCACGGTGATGGCCAGCGCCCGGGCCACCTTGCCGCAGCTACAGGTCTTCAGAGCCCAGCAGCATCTCGCTGATGCCCTTGCCGGCCTGCACCATCGGCCAGACGTTTTCGGTCTGGTCGGTGCGCACATCCAAAAAGACCGTGCGGTCTTTCAGGCGCAGCATCTCTTTGAGCGCCGGCTCCACCTCGGACGGCTTCTCGATCTTGATGCCCACATGGCCGTAGGCCTCGGCCAGCTTGACAAAATCGGGCAGCGCGTCCATGTAGCTGTGCGAATAGCGGCCGCCGTAATCGATCTGCTGCCACTGCCGCACCATGCCCAGGTAGCGGTTGTTCAGCGAGACGATCTTGACCGGGGTCTTGTACTGCTGGCAGGTGGACAGCTCTTGAATGCACATCTGGATCGAGCCCTCGCCGGTGATGCAAAACACCTCCGATTCGGGTTTGGCCAGCTTGATGCCCATGGCATACGGCAGGCCCACGCCCATCGTGCCCAGGCCGCCGGAGTTGATCCAGCGCCGGGGTTGTTCAAACCGGTAGTACTGCGCTGCCCACATCTGGTGCTGGCCGACATCGCTGGTGATGTAGGTGTCGATGTTTTTGGTCAGCTCACACAGGGTTTCAACCACAAACTGGGGCTTGATCACGTCGGGGCTGTTCTTGTAGGCCAGGCATTCCCGCTTGCGCCACTCATTGATCTGGCCCCACCAGGATGACAGCGCGGTCACATCGGGCCGCACCTGCGACTCTCGGATGTGGGCAATCATCTCCAGCAGCACGTCGCGGGTGTCGCCGACGATGGGGATATCCACCTTCACCCGCTTGGAGATCGACGACGGGTCAATATCGACGTGGATGATCTTGCGCTCGACCGACGCAAAGTGCTTCGGGTTGCCGATCACCCGGTCATCAAAGCGCGCGCCCACCGCCAGCAGCACATCGCAGTGCTGCATCGTCATATTGGCCTCGTACGTGCCGTGCATGCCCAGCATGCCCAGAAACTTGGGGTCGGACGACGGCATCGCGCCCAGGCCCATCAAGGTGTTGGTGCACGGGAACCCCAGCAGATCGGCGAGCACCCGCAACTCGGCCGATGCATTGCCCAGAATCACCCCACCACCGGTGTAGATGTAGGGCCGCTTGGCCGTCAGCAGCAACTGCATGGCCTTGCGAATCTGGCCACCATGGCCCTTTTTCACCGGGTTGTACGAGCGCATCTCCACCCGCTCGGGGTAGCTGAAAGCGCAGGTCTTGAGCGACACGTCCTTGGGCACGTCCACCACCACCGGGCCGGGCCGGCCGGTGCGGGCGATGTGGAAGGCTTTCTTCAGGGTCAGCGCCAGATCCCGCACATCCTTGACCAGGAAGTTGTGCTTGACGATCGGCCGCGTGATGCCCACGGTGTCGCATTCCTGGAAGGCATCCAGACCGATGGCCGGCGTGGGCACCTGGCCGGTGATGATCACCATCGGGATCGAGTCCATGTAGGCGGTGGCGATGCCGGTGACGGCATTCGTCACGCCCGGGCCGCTGGTGACCAGCGCCACCCCCACCTCACCGGTGGCGCGGGCATAGCCATCCGCCGCGTGCACGGCGGCCTGCTCATGGCGCACCAGCACATGCTCGATGCTGTCTTGCTTGTACAAGGCATCGTAGATGTAGAGCACCGCCCCGCCAGGGTAGCCCCACATGAACTTGACGTTCTCGGCCTGCAGGCAGCGCACGAGAATCTCCGAGCCATTGAGCTCAGGCGATGATGAGACAAACGGGGATGGGGCGGGCGGCGATGCCAGGGCGGCA
>JANMKO010000744.1:0-3963 GCA_031372085.1 Betaproteobacteria bacterium | reverse complement strand
GCACGCCGGGCAGGCCGCGCTGCAGTGATGCGGAATGTTTGCCGGTTTCCATGCCTTCGCCGGCGGCTTCCACACCAATCAGGCGCGTGTTTTCAAAAGGAATGTAGGGGTGAAAAATGCCCATGGCGTTGCTGCCGCCGCCGACGCAGGCGATGACGGCGTCGGGCTGCCGGCCCGCAGGGCCGCCCACGCTCTCGATCATCTCCGGCATCTGCTCGAGGCACTCGTCGCCGATCACGCGCTGGAAGTCGCGCACCATCATCGGGTAGGGATGCGGCCCGGCCACGGTACCGATGATGTAGAAGGTGTTCTCGACGTTGGTCACCCAGTCGCGCAGGGCCTCGTTCAGCGCGTCCTTCAGGGTCTTGCTGCCGGACTCCACCGGCACCACGCGGGCGCCCAGCAGATGCATGCGGTAGACGTTCGGACTCTGACGCTTGATGTCCTCGCTGCCCATGTAGACCACGCATTCCATGCCGTAACGGGCGCAGATGGTGGCGGTGGCCACGCCGTGCTGGCCGGCGCCGGTCTCGGCAATCACCCGGGGCTTGCCCATGCGCTTGGCCAGCAGCGCCTGGCCGATGGTGTTGTTGATCTTGTGCGCGCCGGTGTGGTTCAGATCCTCGCGTTTGAGGTGGATTTGCGCGCCGCCGATCTCGCGGCTCAAGCGGGCGGCGTGGTAGACCGGGCTGGGCCGGCCGACAAAGTGCGCCAGCTCATGGCGGTACTCGGCCATGAATTCAGCGTCCTGGCTGTAGTGGGCATAAGCCGCTTTCAGCTCATCGAGCGCATGCACCAGCGTCTCGGCCACAAAAGTGCCGCCGTACTGGACGCCGTTGGCCGGCCCGAAATGCCCACGGGCATCGGGTTGTTGGTAGTCGAACATGGGTGTCATCCTGCAGATCAGGGCCGCGTGGGCGCCAAGCGCCACGGGCGGGGGTTGGATCAGGTGTCGGCGTCGGCGATCAGCGAATCTGCCTCATGCACCGCGTCGCAAAACTGGCGCATCAGCGCCGCGTCTTTCAAGCCCTTGGCGGCTTCAACGCCCGAGCTCACATCAACGGCCCAGGGCCGGACGTGCGTGATGCCAGCGATCACGTTTGCAGGATTCAACCCACCAGACAAAACGACCGGACGGGGGACGTGGCGCGGCACGAGTGACCAATCGAAGACCTTTCCACCGCCGCCGTAGCCCTCGACGTGGGTGTCGAGCAAGAGGCCGGCAGCGCTGCTGAAATCAGCCGCGAAGTCTAACAAGTCAAAGCCCGGCGCCATGCGGGCGGCGCGCAGGTAGGGCCGGCCGGTAGACCGGAGGATGGCATCGCATTCGGCCGCTGTCTCGTCGCCGTGAAATTGCAGCAGGCTGGTGGGCAGGGCCTGCACGGCCTGCGCGACCAGCGCCGGATCGGCGTTGACAAACAGGCACACCGGCATCACAAACGGCGGCAGCAGGCGGGCCAGCGCGGCGGCCCGGGCCACAGTGACAGCCCTGGCGCTGTGGGCGTACAGCACAAATCCGATGGCGTCAGCCCCGGCCGCCACGGCGGCGGCCACATCGGCCTCACGGGTAAGGCCACAGATCTTGATGCGGGTGCGGGTGGTCATTTGATGTCTCAGGTCAATGCCGGGCCGGCCCAAGTTGACTTGCCACCCGCCGGCGGGGCGGGCGCCGCCGGGCGGCGGCCTTGGGGGCGGTTCATCGGTCAGGGGATCCAGTCCATCGCCGGGCTGTGCTCGGGCAGGCCCAGCGCGGCATCGTAGTACGGGCCGGCGAAGTACAGGCCATCGGCGCTGAAAGTGGGCGCGGCGGCATCGCGGTGGCGGGCGGCCAGCACGTCGGCCAGCCAGCCGGGCGGGTGGCGGCCGATGCCCACGGCCACCAGGCAGCCCATGATGTTGCGCACCATGTGGTGCAAAAAAGCCGAGCCGTCAAAATCGATGCGCCAGTAGGCGCCGTGGGCCTGGATGCGGATGTCGCGTAGGGTTTTTACTGGGCTGCGGGCCTGGCAGTCCGACGCGCGGAAGCTGCTGAAATCATGCTCGCCCAACAGGTGGGTGGCGGCCGCCCGCATCGCTTGGGCATCGAGCTGGCGGAAGACCCAGCCCACATGGCCCGTCTCCAGCGCCGGGCGCACCGGCGACGCCAGCAGCAGGTAGCGGTAGCGCCGGCCGTGCGCCTGGTAGCGGGCATGGAAATCAGCCGGCACCGCACGGCACCACTGCAGCGCGATGTCTTTGGGCAGGTAGCGGTTGACGCCGCGCTGCCACGAGAAGGCATCGCGCTGCACCGGGCTGTCGATGTGCACCACCTGGTTGAAGGCATGCACACCGGCGTCAGTGCGGCCGGCGCACACCGTGCTGATCGGTGCGCCGACAAAGGTGGACAGCGCCCGCTCCACCGCGTCTTGCACCGTGCGGCCGTCAGTTTGGCGCTGCCAGCCGTGGTAGGTCGTGCCCCGGTAGCTGAGGCCCAGCGCCAGCCGGGAGGTCATCTTGCAGGCGCTGCGCCTCTCAGCCCAGCGCGTCGAGCATGGCTTGCGCCTTGAAGCGCAAGGTGCCACCGGCCTTGGCCACCACTTCTTCCAGCAAATCCCGCGCGCCGTCGATGTCGCCGATCTGGCGGAACTCTTCGGCCAGCTCCAGCTTGCGCGCCAGCGGATCCCCGCTGTCAAACGCCAGCTCGTCCAACAGGCCGGGCGTGGTGGGCGCGGTGTCGGCCAACGGGCCCGATTGCGACGCGGCGTACTGGCGCAGGTCAAGCGTGGTGTCGCCGCCGGGCACGGTGTCCAGCGACACGGTGGTGTCGCCCTTGTCGTCGCCCATGGCCATTGAAAGCGTGTCGAGATCGGCCGCCACGGTGCGCTGCGGCGGGGCGGGCATGCGGGCGGGTGGGCCGTCAAACGTGCGGGAGTTGGCCGAAAACGTCAGGCCCGGGTCGGCCGGCCGCTGCAGGCTGGACGTGATCGGCCGGGTGGCTTCCAGCGCCCGGCCGGCGCGGCCGGCATCGGGCTCAGCCAGGTCGAGGTCCAGATCGAGGTCAAGATCAAGCCCGCTGCCGCCCAGCTGCGGCAGGCCGGAATCCTCAAACGCCTGGGTGGGGGCCGACAGCACCGAGTGCGGTTGGGTGGTGGCGCCCAGTGGCTCGATCACCACCCGCTCACCGTCGAGGATGATTTCTTCCGGGTGGCCGCCCTGCTGGTAGAGCTGGTTGTCCGGATCAAACTGGCAGCCCAGCTCTTGGGCCCGGGCCCAATCACCGCCCACGCCCTTGGTCAGCGCATACAGCTGCGTGGCCAGCAGCTCAAAGCCCTTGCTGTCGCGGCGCTTGGCATACACCTCCAGCAGCTTGGTGCGCACCGACAAGCGCTCGGGCGTGGTGCGCATTGCCTCTTTGAGGATTTCTTCGGCCTGCAAATCGCGGCCGTAAGCCAGGTAGACATCGGCCTCGGCCACCGGATCAACATCGCCGATGGCGTCGAGCTGGCTGAGCGAATAGCCCATTGAGCTGGCGCCGGTGCGGCTGGCGTCGCGCGTGTCCACATGCTGGCCGCCGCTGGCGCCGAAAAACGAATCGGGCTGCATGCGGCTCTCAAGAAACGAGGTCTCGCTGGCCGATTTGGTGAAGCGCCCACGCAGCCGCCAGGCGCCGTAGCCCGCCAGCAGCAGCGCCAGCACGCCGGCACCGGGCAGCAGCCAGGGGTTGGCGGCCAGGCCGTCGAGCGGGCTGGCGTCGGGCGCGGCGGCGGGCGGCGGCGCCACGCCGGGCGCCGTGGGTTTGCCAGCGCCAGTGCCGATGGCTGGCACGCCCGCCACTGGCGCTGTGGTGATGTTGCCGCCACCGGCAGCGGGCGCGGTGCCAGTGGCCGGGGCGGCTGCCGGGGCCGGCGCTGGGGGCAGGGCCGCTGCGGGGGCGGGGGCGGGGGCCGGCACGGGGGCCGGTGCTGGGGCCGGTGCTGGGGCCGG
>JANMKO010000709.1:0-3190 GCA_031372085.1 Betaproteobacteria bacterium | reverse complement strand
CGGATGGGTGTGCGGATGGATTGGCGGCGGGTGGCATCGGGCGCCGGCATGGCTGACCCCCAGCACACCAAGACCGACGGCCTGGGCGGTTTGCCGCAGGCCGGCTGGCTGCCATCGCCGCGCAATGAGCGCATGGCCGCGCACAAGATCGAGTGCAATGCCTGCCCGGTGCTGTGCCAGATCAGCGATGGCAAGGCCGGTGCCTGTGACCGCTATGCCAACCACGGCGGGCTGCTGGTACGGGTTGATCCGGTGCTGCTGGTGCGCCAGCGGGTGGCGGCCGGGGCTGGCACGGATCAGCCGGGCGGCGACGCGGATCTGGTGCCGTTTTTGCCCAGCGGCAGCGCGCCGTTGGCGCCGTGTGATGCTGGCATGGCCGGCATGGCCGGCGATCAAGAGCCGGGCGTGTTTGTCACGGCGGTGGGCGCGTCCACCACCTACCCCGATTACAAGCCGGCGCCGTTCATCGTCGCGTCGCAGGTGGCCGGGGTGGACATGGTGACGGTGGTCACCGAGGGCATCTTCAGCTATTGCAGCCTGAAGGTGAAGATCGACACCGACCGCTGGCTGGGCCCCGAGCAGGCCGATGTGCGCTGCGACGGTGAGGTGGTGGGCCATGTCAGCACGGCCGAATACGGCTCGCAGATGCTCAGTCTGGGCGGCGTGCACCACATCACCGGTGGCAGCAAGAAAGAGGGCCGCATCACCGTGGCCATGATGCTGGCGCTGGGCAACCAGCAGGCGGTGGATTTTGAGATTGACGGCGGGGCGGCGGTGCGCATCCAGGCCGGCCAGCCGCCAGTGGTGCACGGTGTGCCCGAGCGGCGCATGCGGGTGGGCTGCGGGTCGGCCACCATCGGCATCTTTGCCCAGCAGTTTGTCGGCCTGGCCGATGAGGTGGTGGTGGTGGACGACCACATCACCGGCGTGCTCACTGAGCACCAGGCCGGCCGCTGCCTGGGGCTGCGGCCGTCGGGCTTGAAGGTGCGCGGCCGCAAAAGCACACCCGGCCGTTATTTTCAAGTGGCCAGCCCGGGCACCGGCTGGGGCGGCACCGATATTGATGACCCACTGGCCATCCTGGACGGCTGGGATGCCGATCTGGCCTGGCCCGGCCAGCGCTTGTTGATGGTCAGCACCACCGGTGAGCATGCCGCCTGGTATGTGCTGAACGATCAACTGCAACCCCGGTCCGCCACGCTGCCGGCGGCGCTGCAGGCGGTGGTTGAGCGCATCGGCGAGAACTGTGAGCCGTCGCTGTGCACCGTGCTGTTTGTGGGCGGTGCAGGCGGCAGCTTGCGCGCCGGGGTCACCAGCAACCCGGTGCGGCTGACGCAGGCCATCAAAAGCGGCCGGGTCAACGTCAGCTGCGGCGGCGCGCCGGCCTATGTGTGGCCGGGCGGCGGCATCACGGTGATGGTGGATGTGCAGCGCATGCCGGCCAACAGCTTTGGCAGCGTGCCCACACCGGCCATCGTGGCGCCGATCGAGTTCAGCCTGCGGCTGGATGATTACCAGGCGCTGGGCGGCCACATGGCCTATGTGCGGCCGCTGGCCCAGGTGCTGGCCACCGGCAGCTGGCATGCCGATGGGGCGCCCACGGCGCGGCGCTTCATCGCGCCGGTGGCCGGCAATCCGTGGCCGCTGCAAAGCCCATGAACACCGCAAAACAGGCGCCGTTGCCGGGTGGCCGCTGGCATTTTCAGCATGGCCCGATGGACATCGTGATTGCGGCCGACGGCGACCCGGCGGCGGTGCAGGCCGCGCACGCCGCCGCCTGGGTGCGCTTTCAGCCGCTGCTGGCCGAGTTGGTGGTTGAGCTGCCGCTGCTGCGGCGTCCGGTGGCGGCTGGCGCCCGCTGCCCGCTGCAAGGCGCCACCGCCCGCCGCATGTGGCTGGCCTGCGCGCCGCTGGTGCAAGAGGCCGACGGCTTCATCACCCCGATGGCGGCGGTGGCGGGTGCGGTGGCGCAAGAACTGCTGGCGGCCTACCAGCGGCCGGGCATCCACCGGGCCTGGGTCAACAACGGCGGTGACATCGCCCTGCACCTGGCGCCGGGCCAGCAGGCGCGGGTGGGCCTGTACGCCGATCTGGCCTGTTTTGACGGCGACGCGCTGCGACGCACTGCCAGCGGGCAGTTGCGCACCGACGCGGGCTTCACGGTGCTGGCCGACCAGCCGGTGCGTGGCGTGGCCACCAGCGGCTGGCGTGGCCGCAGCCTGTCGCGCGGCATTGCCGACAGCGTCACCGTGCTGGGGGCCAGTGCGGCGCTGGCCGACGCCGCCGCCACGGTGATTGCCAATGCGGTGGATCTGGCCGATGCCGGCATCCAGCGCCGGCCGGCCTGCGAGGTGCGCGACGACAGCGATCTGGGTGCCATCGCCGTCACCGTGGGCGTGCCAGTGCTGCCACCGGCCGGCGTCCAGCAGGCGCTGCAGGCCGGCCTGGCGGTGGCCCGGCGCTTGCAGCAGCGCGGCCTGGTGCAGGCGGCGCTGCTGGTGTGCCAGGGCACGATGCTGCGTTTGCCGGCGTTGCCGTTGTTGCCGCCGTTGCCGGCTTTGCCGGCTTTGCCGGTGGCGTTGCCCGCATCCGCTGCGTGGGTTCAGTAGTTGCTGCATGACATTGAAGAGATCACCGCCATGACCGCCACCCCCCAGCCGCTGATCGACATCCGCCGCATCGTCACCCAGGTCGAAGACATCTTCCACGAGGGTGGCCCGCCGGCCGCCGTGCCGCTGCGCCGGGGTGCGATTGCGGCGGTGCTGACCAACCCGTATGCCGGCCGCTACGAGCCCGACATCCTGCCGATGATGGACGCGCTCAACCCCGTCGGGCTTGACCTGGCGCGGCGCCTGCTGGCGGCCATGGGCGTGCCGGCCGAGCGCATCCAGGGCTATGGCAAAGGCGCCATCATCGGCGCGGCCGGTGAGCTGGAGCACGGCGCGCTGTGGCATGTGCCGGGCGGTTATGCGATGCGTCAGCTGCTGGGCTGGCAAGGCGATGCGGCGGCTTGCGCAAAGGGCGTGTCGAGTGGCGGGCAGCGCGGCAATGCGCTGGCCATCGTGCCCAGCACCAAGAAGGTGGGCGGCCCCGGCGCCACGCTGGACGTGCCGCTGACCCACATCAACGCGGCTTATGTGCGCAGCCACTTTGATGCGATGGAAGTGCGCGTGCCCGGCGCGCCCCGGGC
>JANMKO010000701.1:0-1865 GCA_031372085.1 Betaproteobacteria bacterium | reverse complement strand
TGGCTCATCTTGGCCGGCAGCACCGGGCAGACCTGCATGTCGGCCAGGTAGCGGCTCTTGCGCTCATGGAAACCCACCAGCACCGTGCCTTTTTTGGCCACATGGCGCACCGACAACCGGGCCCGGTAACGGTAGCCCCAGATCGGGCCTTCGATCGGCCGCAGCACCAGATCAGGCTTGACCTTGGCCAGGTGCAGCAGGTTGTCTTCCAGCACCCGCTGTTTGACGGCCACCTGGGCGGCAGCGTCCAGGTGCTGCATCTTGCAGCCGCCGCAAGCGCCCGGGTGCAGGCCAAAGTGCGGGCAGCCAGGCCGCACCCGCAGCGTGCTTTCGCGCCGCATCGCCGTCATCGTGCCCTGCTCCCAGGCGTTTTTCTTGCGGCCCACCTGCACCTGCACTTGCTCACCGGGCAGGGCGCCCTCGATGAACACCACCTTGCCGTCGGCGTTGTGGGCCACGCCCTGCGCTTCGAGGTCGATGGATTCGACGCTCAACCATTCGCTGCTTGTTGTCATGGCACCGGATTATCCGGGCCCAAAAAAGCCGCCAGCAGGCGGCTTCGGGCGGCTTCGGGCCGCTGACAGCGGCTGGCGAGTCAGGGTTTGATGTAGTCGGACACCACCTTCCAGCGGCCATCGACGATTTGCGACAGGCGCGACAAATCATTGCCCAGGCGCTTGGTGGCAGTGAAGTTGGACGGCGGCGCACCAAACATGTCGGGCTCGATGGTCATCGTGTCCATCGCCTTGATGAACGACTCGGTGCTGAGGTTGGCACCCGCTTTTTGCGCCGCCTTGGCAAACACATCGACGATGGTGTAGCCGTAGACCGAGAACACGGTCGGGTCTTCACTGAACTTGGTCTTGTACTTGGTGGCCCAGAAGCGGATCGGCTGCGAGGCCTCGTCCAGGTACGGCTGCTGCGCCGTCATCGTGGCGTACAGGCCGTCCATCGGCTTGCCGCCCAGCTTGTGGATCAAATCGGTGTAGCTGGCACTCGACCCCAAAAAGGTGGGCGAGAAACCGGTCTTGCGCGATTCACCGATGGCGCCAATCGTCTCGCGGATGATGGTGCCCAGCACCACCAGGTCACAGCCGCCGGCCTTCATCTTGGCCACTTGGGACGAAAAATCAGTGGCGCCGCGCTTGTAGCTGGTTTTTTCGACCAGCTCCATGTTCATTGCCTTGAGCGCGGCCTCGGCGCCGCGCGTCACCTCCAGGCCAAACTCGTCGTCCTGGTACAGGGTGCACACTTTCTTGGCGCTTTTTTCCTTCACCAGCTTGGGCAGCGCCATGCGGATCTGGTCAAAGTAGGTGGCGGCAAACGAGTATTTGAGTTTGTGGAACGGCTCGTACATCTCGCGGGCGGCGGTGATGGGCAAGAAGTTGATGACGTTTTTCTCGAACTGCACCGGCATCGCCGCATTGTTGTGTGCGGTGCCCAGGTGGCCGGCCATCAAGAAAATCTTGTCCTGGTTGACCAGCTTTTGCGCCGCCAGCACCGCCCGCTTCGGGTCATAACCCGAATCCTCCACCAGCAGCTTGAGCTTGCGGCCGTGGATGCCGCCCTGCTCATTGATCTCGTCCACCCGCAACTGCATGCCGAAGCGCGACTGCTTGCCGAAGGCGGCGATCGGGCCCGACAAATCCTGGATCGAGCCGATCAGGATCTCCGTCTTGCTGACGCCCTGGGTCTGGGCCAGCGCTGCGCAAGGCACGGTGCCGGCCGCTGCCAAAGCCAGCGCGGCAACGGTGAGAGAAGCAAGTTTCATGGGGGTTGTCTCCGGGTCGGGCCACCGATGGCGGCCTGCCCAGGATGCTAGCGGCCGGTCATGGCGCCTCACCCTCATGGAAACGCTGATCCCC
>JANMKO010000693.1:0-4363 GCA_031372085.1 Betaproteobacteria bacterium | reverse complement strand
GACCGCCGCCTGCTGTACGGCGGGCGCGTCAGCTACAGCACGCGCACGCCCGGCAATCTGCGCCAAAGCATGCAGGCGCGTTTGGTGGCCACCTTCCCAGCCTTGGCCGGCGTGGCGATTGACCATGCCTGGGGCGGTTTTGTCGACATCACGATGAACCGGGCGCCCGATTTTGGCCGCCTGCCCGGTGCGCCGCAGGTCTACTACTTGCAAGGCTTCTCGGGCCATGGCCTGGCGCTCACCGGCCTGGCCGGCCGGCTGGTGGCCGAGGCCATGGCCGGCGACGCCAGCCGTTTTGATACCTTTGCCCGGCTGCGGCACCACCGGTTTCCGGGTGGGCGCTGGCTGCGCACCCCGGCGCTGGTGCTGGGCATGGCCTGGTACCGGCTGAAAGACGCACTGGTTTGACCTTGCTCGACACAGACCCACCCAACAAGCCCCCCACCATGTCCCCCGCCCTGCCCGCCAAACCCATCGTGCTGGTGCCCGCCTGCAACCGGCTGTCGGGCGACCACCCCTTCCACATGGCTGGCAAAAAATACGTCGATGCGGTGCGCCTGGCCGGCTGCACGCCGCTGATCGTGCCCACCGCCGAGCCGGGTGAGCTGGCCGCGCTGCTGGCCATCGCCCATGGCGTGCTGCTCACCGGCTCAAAAAGCAATGTGCATCCGCGCCATTTCAACCAGGCGGTGCTCGACGCATCGCTGCCGCTCGACCCCGACCGCGACGCCTGGACCTTGCCATTGATCCCGCTGGCGCTGGCCCGGGGCCTGCCGCTGCTGGCCATCTGCCGGGGCGCCCAAGAAGCCAATGTGGCCTTGGGCGGCACGCTGCACCAGGCCGTGCAGCAGGTGCCACCGTTCAACGACCACCGCGCGCCCGACGGCCAGCCGCCCGAGGTGCAGTACGCCGATGTGCACCCGGTGCAGGTGGTGGCGGGCGGCCGGCTGGCGGCCATCGTCGGCCGGCCGCAGTTCAACGTCAACTCACTGCACGGCCAGGCCGTAGACCAACTGGCGCCCGGCCTGCGGGTGGAGGCACTGGCACCCGACGGCCTGGTGGAGGCGTTCTCGGTGGCCGACGCACCCGGCTTCAACCTCTGCGTGCAATGGCACCCTGAGTGGCAGGCCGCCAGCAACCCGGTGTCGATGCGGCTGCTGCAAGCTTTTGGCCAGGCCGCTTGCGCTTATCGCGATCGCCGGGATCACCCGCCGCCAGCGCCCGGCCAGCCCGAACAAGCCGCCCCAACCAACCCAAGGCACCCGACATGGTGAACCGAGAAAACTTCAGCTTCCAGGATTTGGAAAACTGGCTCAACGAGCAGCGCGTGACCGAGATCGAGTGCCTGGTGCCTGACTTGACGGGCGTGGCGCGCGGCAAGATATTGCCGCGCGAAAAGTTCACCGAGGACCGCGGCATGCGCCTGCCCGAGGCGGTGGTGGCCATGGGCGTGACGGGTGAGTTTCCGGAAGAAGGGCCGTATTACGACGTCATCAGCCCGACCGACAAAGACATGCACTTGCAGCCCGACCCGACCACCGCCCGCATCGTGCCCTGGGCGGCTGACCCGACCGCGCAGGTGATCCACGACTGTTATGACAAAAACGGCCAGCTGGTGCCGTTTGCGCCCAGGTCGGTGCTGCGCCGGGTGTGTGACTTGTACGCCGCAAAAGGCTGGAAACCCGTGGTCGCGCCCGAGCTGGAGTTTTACTTGGTGGCCCGCAATACCGACCCCGACATGCCGCTCAAACCGCCCATCGGCCGCAGCGGCCGGGCCGAGACATCGCGCCAGGCCTACAGCATCGACGCGGTGAATGAGTTCGACCCGCTGTTCGAAGATGTCTACGCCTACTGCGCCAAGATGGGGCTGAACGTGGACACCTTGATCCATGAGGTGGGCGCCGGCCAGATGGAGATCAACTTCTTCCACGACCACCCGCTGGGCCTGGCCGACGAGGTGTTCTTGTTCAAACGCACCGTGCGAGAGGCGGCCTTGCGCCACGACATGTACGCCACCTTCATGGCCAAGCCGATTGCCGGTGAGCCGGGCAGCGCGATGCACATCCACCAGAGCGTCGTCGATGCCGTCACCGGGCTCAACATCTTCAGCAACGCTGATGGCACGCCCAGCCAAGAGTTTTACTGGTTCATCGGCGGCCTGCAGCGCTACATCCCGGCCGCCATGGCGCTGTTTGCGCCGTATGTCAACAGCTACCGGCGCTTGTCACGCCACACTGCCGCGCCGATCAATATCCAGTGGGGCACTGACAACCGCACTGTGGGCATCCGCAGCCCGATTGCGTCCGCCCAGGCCCGGCGCGTCGAGAACCGGGTGATCGGCGCCGACGCCAACCCCTACGTGGCGCTGGCCGCCACCATGGCCTGCGGCTATATCGGCATTGAAAAGCAGATCGAGCCGTCCGCTGAATGCAAAGGTGACGCCTACCTGGGTGACTTTCAACTGCCGCGCAGCCTGGGTGAGGCGCTGCAATTGCTGCGCGACGAGAAAGACCTGCATGCCGTGCTGGGCGCAGCCTTCATCACCGTCTACACCGAGGTCAAAGAGATCGAGTACGCCGAGTTCATGAAAGTGATCTCGCCCTGGGAGCGTGAGCATTTGCTGCTGCATGTCTGAAGGACAAGCCCACCCCCGCAGCGCCTTCGGCGCTCCCCCTCAAGGGGGCGCCGCCAGCGGCCCGGCAAAGCCGGTTCCGCGGCGGCCACTTGATAGGAGCAACACCATGACCCGCACCACCGCCAGTTGGCAAGCCGCCGACGCCGCGCACTTCTTGCACCCGTTCACCGACTTCCAGGCGCTGGCCCAAAAAGGCGCACGCATCATCACCCGCGCCGACGGCATTTACCTCTGGGATTCAGACGGCCAGCAAATCCTGGACGCGATGAGCGGGCTGTGGTGCGTCAACGTCGGCTACGGCCAGACGGCGCTGGTAGACGCCGCTGCCAAGCAGATGCGCGAGCTGCCGTTTTACAACGCCTTTTTCCAGACCGCCACACCGCCCGCCATCGAGCTGGCCGAGCTGCTGGCCCAGGTGTCGCCGCCCGGCTTTGAGCATGTGTTTTTCACCAACTCCGGCTCCGAGGGCAATGACACCGTGGTGCGCATGGTGCGGCGCTACTGGGACATCCTGGGCCAGCCGGAGCGCCAGGTGATCATCAGCCGCCAAAACGCCTACCACGGCTCGACGATGGCCGGCGCGTCACTCGGCGGCATGGCCGGCATGCATGCCCAGGGCGGGCTGCCGATCCCCAACATCAGCCACATCGAGCAGCCGTACTGGATAGAGCACGGGCAAGGCATAAGCCGCGACGAATTCGGGCTCAAGGCCGCCGGCTGGCTGGAAGAAAAAATACTCGCCATCGGCGCTGACAAAGTGGCCGCCTTCATCGGCGAGCCGGTGCAGGGCGCGGGCGGCGTGATCATCCCGCCGGCCACCTACTGGCCGGAGATCCAGCGCATCTGCGACAAGCACGGCATCCTGCTCGTCAGTGATGAGGTGATCTGCGGCTTTGGCCGAACCGGGCACTGGTTTGGCTGTGAGCGCTTCGGCTTCAAACCCGATTTGATGACCTTTGCCAAAGGCGTGACCAGCGGCTACATCCCCCTGGGCGGGGTGATGGTGGGCCGGCGCATTGCCAAGGTGCTGATCGAGCAGGGCGGTGAGTTTGAGCACGGCTACACCTACTCGGGCCACCCGGTGGCCTGCGCGGTGGCGCTGGCCAACATCCGGCTGATCCAGCAACTGCAACTGGTGCAGCGGGTGCAGGCTGACCTCGGCCCCTATCTTGCTGCGGCTTTTGCCAGCCTGGCCGAGCACCCGCTGGTGGGTGACGCCGAAACCTGCGGCCTGATGGGCGCCATCTTGCTGGTGAAAGAAAAACCCGGACTCATTGCGTTTGACAGTGCCGTGGGCATCGGCATGGTCTGCCGCAACCATTGCTTTGCCAACGGCTTGATCATGCGGGCGGTGGGCAACCGCATGATCGTGGCGCCGCCGTTGGTGATCAGCCGGGCCCAGATTGACGAGATGGCCGCGCTGATCCGCCGCTGCCTTGATCTGACCCTGGCCGACGCCCGGCGCGAGTGCTGGCTTTGACGGCCCGGGTTGTTGGGCGGCTGAAACGCCGCACCCCTTCGCTTCCCCCCATCCGGCTGCTGTGCATCGCTGTTTAGACTGTGCCCGCCCGCCGCCCCACCCGCCCCTTTTTCTACCCCGGAGATTGATTCATGAAGACGCTTTGTCGATCCCTCAGCCGTTTGAGTGTGCTGGGCCTGGCGGCCCTGCTGCTGGCCAGCGGTGCGGCCCGGGCGCAGGAGGAAGAAAAAGTCTTGAACGTCTACAAC
>JANMKO010000643.1:0-5376 GCA_031372085.1 Betaproteobacteria bacterium | reverse complement strand
CCCTGGCGCACGATGAAGGGCCGCTGCTGCTGAGCCTGGCGCGCTACCAGTTGCAGGCCGGTGACAACGCCCAGGCCAAGGCGGCGCTCGACAAACTGGCCCGCAAAGGCAAGCAGTTTGCGCAGCAGGATGAGGTGGCGCGGTTGCAAAAATCATTGGTTTCGACATTGCCCGGACGCTGACGACAGTGCGGTCTTGCCGTGGATTAGGCGGGCAAGAACCCGCGATCAATCAATGGGTTTTGCGCCGACTCAATAACGAGTCAATGGCGGAGATGCCTGTCGGTATTTTTTACAACCCGCGCCTGGATTTGCAGACTCGACGTGCCAAGTCGTTGATTCAGGATGAAAACGATTGCAAGGCACGGAGATTGCTAATGCTGTCGGCGCGCAACGCGCCCCTCAATAACTCAAGGACGACACGCATGAAATCTCTCGCAGTACTTTTTGCCAGCACCGTGCTGGCTGTGGGCGCCCATGCGGCCACGGTCAGCTTCAACTTTTCGAATGCCCTGGGCCCGATGGAAATCGCCCAATCCGGCAACCTCGGGCTGTTCGACACCAGCCTGGGCACCTTGACGGGCGCATCGCTGCGCTTCACCGGCGGCATTTCGGGTGACATTCAGCTGACGTACAGCAATATGGCAACCGGTCCGGCCAACTTGAAAGGCACGACCACCTCCGACATCGGCATCAACAGCTCGTTGAGCGTCATTGACGCGCTGTACAACGGCGTCGCCGACATCAGCCTGAGCTACACCACCGGCTTCCAGGCGCTGAACCCGGGCGGCGTGTACAACTCACCCACCCTCACCGACACGGGCTTCCAGCTCAACGCGCTGGGCCCACTCGCCGCATTGCAAGCTGCGGGCGGCGGTGTGTTCTCGATGAGCTGTGATTCGATTTCCGGCTTCGGCACACAAGGCGGTGGCGGCTTCTCCGGCGGCTCGCAAAACACCTTTGGCCAGTGCGGCGCCGAAATCGTCTACACCTTTGACGCCGCTCCGCCCCCGCCGCCGGCCGTGCCGGAACCCGGCTCGCTGGCCCTGGTGGGTCTGGCCCTGGCCGGCTTGGCTTTCACCGCCCGCCGCCGCGCCGCCAAGTAATCCCTTTGCCGCATCGCCGGGCCGCAAGGCCCGGCCGCCATCCCCCAAACACCGCCTGGTCTTGGGGGATTTTTCATGGCGCAAGCCGCTTGGCGCAGGCATTGACAATGCGCCAAAGCCGCTTGTCGCTTAGCCCGTCGCCCAGCCCGTCGCCCGCCCCTCGCCCGCCCCTCGCCCGCCCCCGGTTACCCGCACCCCCGCCATGCGCGCCCTGTCCCCGCTGCTGCCCGTGGCCCTGGCCCTGCTGGTGAGCGTGGGCCCGGCGCCCCACGCCGCCGAGCTGCGCCTGCGCATCCTGGAGACCACCGATGTGCACATGAACCTGCTCAATTACGACTACTACCAGGACAAACCCACCGACGACTACGGCCTGGCCAAGACCATCACGCTGATCAAGGCGGCGCGCGCCGAGGCCAAAAACTCGCTGCTGTTCGACAACGGCGACTTGCTGCAGGGCAGCCCGCTGGGCGATTGGGTGGCGCGGGATTGGGGCGCGCGGGATTGGGGCGCGCGTGATGGGGTGGCGCGCATCCAGCCGCTGGCGCCCGGCCAGGTGCACCCGGCCTACAAGGTGCTGAACGCCATCGGGGTGGACGCGGCCAACATCGGCAACCATGAGTTCAATTACGGCCTGCCGTTTTTGCGCCAGGCCCTCAGCGGCGCGGCCTTCCCGACTGTCAACGCCAATGTGCACATCGATGACGGCGACGGCAACCCCGACAACGACCAACACGCCTTCACACCCTACGTCATCCTGGATCGCCGCTTCACCGACGAGGCCGGCGCCCCGCACACGCTCAAGATCGGCGTCATCGGCTTTGTGCCGCCGCAAATCCTGGTCTGGGACAAGCAACACCTGCAAGGCCGGCTCACCGTGCGCGACATTCAAGAAACCGCGCGCCGCCTGGTGCCCGAGATGCGCGCCAAAGGCGCCCAGATCGTGGTGGCGATCCCGCACTCTGGCTTTGAGCGCGGCCAGACCCCGCGCTTTGCCGAGAACTCGGTGGCCCGGCTGGCCGACGTGCCGGGCATCGACGCCATCCTGTTTGGCCATTCACACGGTGAGTTTCCGGGGCCGTTTTTTGCCGATTACCCGAAGGTGAACCTGGCCAAAGGCACGATCAACGGCGTGCCGGCGGTGATGCCGGGCCGCTGGGGTGATCACCTGGGCGTGATCGATTTGACGCTGGACAACGCCTCCGGTGCCTGGAAGGTGGTTGACAGCCGGGCCGAAATCCGCCCCATCACCGACCGCGCCACCCGCAAGCCGCTGGTGGCCGCAGATCCGATGGTGGCCGCGCTGATCGCCACCGAGCAGGCCGCCACGCTGGCTTATGTGCGTGGGGCGCTGGGCAGCACGCGCAGCCCGATCACCAGCTACTTTGCCCAGGTGACGCCCGACCCGTCGGTGCAGATCGTCGCCCGGGCGCAAGCGGCCTACGCCCGGCGGGCCCTGCAGGGCACCGAGTTTGATGGGCTGCCGCTGCTGTCAGCGGCTGCGCCGTTCAAGGCCGGTGGCCGCATGGGCTGGGGTTATTACACCGACATCCCCGCCGGCACCTTGAGCGTGCGCAACGTGGCCGATCTCTACCTCTACCCCAACACGGTGAAGGCGGTGCGCATCAGCGGCGCGGCGGTGCGCGATTGGCTGGAGATGTCGGCCGGCCAGTTCAACCGCATCGATGCGGCAGGGCCGCCAGTGCAAAACCTGCTGAACGAGGCGTTCAAACCCTACAACTTCGACATGATCGATGGCGTGACGTACCAGATCGATCTCACCCAGCCGGCGCGTTTTGATGCCGACGGCCACTTGGTGGCGCCGAGCGCGCAGCGCATCACGCACCTGGCCTACCAGGGCCGGCCGCTGGACGACGCGGCGCACTTTGTGGTGGTGACGAACAACTACCGGGCGTCGGGCGGTGGTGGCTTTCCGGGGCTGGACGGGCAGAACATCGTCGTCGATTCACCCGATGAGACACGCGAGGCACTGGTGCAATACCTGCGCGCCGCCAGCCCGCTCGACCCGGCGGCCGACCTGGCGGCGCACAACGTGGCCAACAAGGCAGGCAAGCCGGCCGGCACCGCGCACTGGCGCATCCTGCCGGTGCCCGGTGTGGCGCTGCGCTTTTTGTCGGGCAGCGGCGCGGTGGCGCACTTGGCGCGCTATCCGCAGATCAAGCGGGTGCAAGACAACCGCGACGGCTCAACGCTGTTTGAGTTGACGCCGTAGCCGTGTTGCACGCTAAACGCGACAAGCTCAAGCCGCCACCCGATGCGCAACGCGCCAGGGCCAGGCGCCGCACTGCAACGCATCCAGGATGACGGTTTCAACCACCGAGCCATCGGCGGCGTAGCTGATATGGGTGTTCCAGTCTTGTGACACCTCCCGCACAACGGGTTTGTCAGACAGCCGGATCACCAAGGTGTCTTCTTCGTCGAAGTAAGTCGTCTTCATGGCAGCAACTCTCAATGGTGCATCACGGTCTTGACGATCAATGCGTCATCCAACACCAGTACCGCGCACATCAGATTGTCATTCCGGCCGGGCACATCAAGCCAGGCCCACAGATGCGTGGCATCTTTGTAGCGAATAGCGCGCTCGTCAATCACGCGCAGCAACAAAGGCATCCGAGACAGACCGCTCAGCCATTCGCTGGGCTGCGTGGCGGGTGACGATGACCGGGCAGCCGAAGCGCAGGCTTTGCATGGCGCCACCTTTGGCAAAGTTATTGACGGTATCGCCGCGCTGATGCCCGACGATCAAACCCGCCCGCCTCAAGCCACCTCGGGCGCAATTTGCTCGGCGTGGTCGTACAGCGCGGCCAGGATGGTCTGGCCACGCTCGTCGGCGGTTTCTTGCAGCGTGTCCAGCCGCTCAAAATACTGCGCCAGCGTGGGCCGGCCGTCTGGCCCGGCATGCAGCCGGTCACTGCAATGCTGGTGCCAGCGGGCCAGCTCGTCATGCCCCAGCGTGGTGGGGAAGTTGCGCGCCCGGTAGCGAAACAGCAGCTCGGCCAGCCGGGCGTCGTCAAACGCCGGTTGCTTGCCGGCCAGTTGGTCGGGGCTCAAGGCGCGCAGCCGGTCCAGCGTGCGGCGGTCGGCCTGGCTGACAAAACCACCGTACAGATCTTCGTCAACGTCCGGCGTGCTGGTGGCGGCGGGCCGCTCAAACACCTGGCGCCACGGCACGGCCTCCAGCGCCCGGGTGTTTTGCCGGGCCCAGCCGGCATGGGCCAGACCGGCCGCCAGATCAAGCCCCCAGCGGTCGGCCATGGCCGGTGACAGGGTTTTCAAATTGGCGATCACCACCGGGCTTTTGTTGATGTGGATGGTTTTGACCGGCAGCCGGGCCATGCCCTCGGGCAGGTCTTCGGTCTTGCTGAACAACCGCTGGCGCAGCGTGGCCACGTCGGCCGCCAGCAGCTCGGCCGGGTCGTGCGCCAGATCCCAGACGATCAGCTCGTTTTTGTTGGTGGGGTGGCCGGCCAGCGGCCAGACCAGGCCGATGCAGCCGCGCTCGGCCGGGTACATGCCCGAGATGTGCAGCAGCGGCCGGCGCGCGTCGCCCATCGGGCCGATCTCATGCCACACCGCCTCTTTTTTGTGCAGCTTGAGGCAGAAGTCAAACAGCTTGGGCTGGCGCTCGCGCACCAGGCGGGCCAGCGCCAGCGTGGCGCGCACGTCGCTCAGCGCATCGTGGGCGGCGGCGTGTTGCAAGCCGTTGGCCGCCGTGAGGTGCTCTAGCTTGAACGACTGGCGACCGGCAGCGCCATCGGCCCCAGCCGCTTGGCGCGGCCACTCGATGCCGTCGGGCCGCAGCGCGTAGGCGCAGCGCAGCACGTCCATCAAATCCCAGCGGCCGCAGCCGTTTTGCCATTCGCGGCCATACGGGTCGATCAAATTGCGCCAGAACAGGTGGCGCGTCACCTCGTCGTCAAAGCGGATGGTGTTGTAGCCCACGCCCACGGTGCCGGGCGCACCGAGTGCGGCCAGCACGGTGTCGGCAAACTGCTTCTCGGGCACGCCTTTTTCTTGGCAGATTTGCGGCGTGATGCCGGTGAGCAGGCAGCTTTCTGGGTCAGGCAGGCTGTCAGGCGCGGGCTGGCAATACAGCATCACCGGATCGCCGATCTCGGTCAGCGCGGCGTCGGTGCGCACGCCGGCAAATTGCGCCGGCCGGTCGCGGCGCGGCACGCGGCCGAAGGTTTCGTAGTCGTGCCAGAAAAAGCTGAAGTCAGTCATGCGCGGTCCGGGTGGGCGGTGAACGGGTG
>JANMKO010000625.1:0-3343 GCA_031372085.1 Betaproteobacteria bacterium | reverse complement strand
GGATCCCGCTCATACGGCTTGCCGTCGGCCGGATCGACCACGTCGCAGGTGAGGATCAGCGTGGGTTCTTCAAAAAACGGGTCGATGTTGGCGGTGTCCGGGTCAGGCATCAATTGCATGTCTGACGCCTCGATGCCTTTCCAGCCGGCAATCGATGAGCCGTCGAAGGCGTGGCCGCCGGTGAACTTGTCTTCGTCAAAATGTGAAACAGGCACTGAAACATGCTGTTCTTTGCCGCGGGTGTCGGTGAAGCGGAAATCGACAAACTTGATTTCGTTTTCTTTCACCATTGCCATCACGTCGGCGACGGTCTTTGCCATCAGGAATCTCCTAGCGGGACGCGCCTGACAACCAGGACGCAAGTAAAAACAGGGGATGGGTGCTTTGAAGCAGGCTGTTGCAGGGACCAAATCCCCCGCGAGGCGCCCAAGAATGTAGCAGAAACCATGCCCGCAGCCGGGTGGGCGGCGGGCCGGCACGCCGACGCAAAACGGGTCGTGACCCGGTGTCGGCAAGCCACGCAAGCTTGCCGCGTTGCACCTGTTCGGTGCAGGCCACCACCCGCTGCTGGTGCGCGCTCAACGCACCATTTCGGGGCCCAGCTTCACCTCACAAAGCCGCAGGCCCGCCAGCAAGGCGGCAAATGCCGGCACCGTGTCAGCCGGCGGCCCTTTGACACCCAGCTCGATGTGGCGGCCCCACTGCGGGTGGTCCACGCTGGGCAGGCTGAACACCTTGATGCCGGCAAACCGCGCCTCGATGTCTTCCATCAACGGCGTGAGTGTGGCCTCCATGCCGCCCATCACGATCACCGAGCGCTCGGCCAGCACCTGGCTGCCCTGCAGCGCCCGGTAGCGGGTGTCGAGCAGCGACTCGATCATCGGGTGCGCCATCACCGGGAAGCCGGGCACAAAGTGCACGTCGGCCACCGAGAAGCCGGGAATCTTGTTGTACGGGTTGGCGATCAACGCCGCGCCCTGCGGAAACATGCCCATGTTCAGCCGGTGCTGGTTGTCGGCGCGCTCAGGCAGGTAGGGCAGGCCTTGCTCGGCGGCCAGGTCGTGCATGCGCTCGCGGATCAGCGCCTCGGCGCCGGGGTGCAGCACCAGCGGCAGGCCGAGTGCGGCGGCGGCGCACTGGCGGGTGTGGTCGTCGGGCGTGGCACCGATGCCGCCACACGAAAAAACGATGTCACCCGAGGCGAACGCGTCTTTCAGCGCGGCGGTGATCTGGGACCGCTCGTCGCCCAGGTAGCGCGCCCAGGCCAGCGCCAGGCCGCGTGCCTTGAGCAGCTCGATCACCTTGGGCAGGTGTTTGTCCTGGCGCTTTCCGGACAGGATTTCGTCGCCGATGATGATGAGGCCGATGTGGGGCATGGGGCGCCAGCAGGTAGTGGATCAGGGGATGGGCGGCGGCAGCGCCGGGGGCGTGACACTCGCCGGGCTGGTGGGCAAGGCCAGGTTCGGTGCGATGTCGATCACCGGCCCGATGGACGCGCGTTTTGCCGCCAGCTCGGCACGCTCAGCCGCGTCGGCCTCGGCCCGTAACACGGCCAGCGCGGCCAGCGCGTAGTGGGCAAACCACAGCGCCGAAAAGCCGAAGACCAGCGTGTACAGCCACACCGAGACCACGATCAGCAGCGGCGCAAATACCAGGGTCATCGCGCTGGCGGCCCACAGCAGCGACGGCGCGGCGCCCAGGTAGCCCGACACCACCCCGATGCCCAGCAACTGCAGGCGGTGGCGCGCCATCACGGCGCGTCGCTCGGTGCTGCTGGCGTGGGCGCACAGCACATCAAAACTCATCACCCGGTAGTTCAGCCAGCCCCAGATCAGTGGCGGCACCACCAGCACCAGCGGCGGGATAAACCACAGCGGCAGGCTGATGACCAGCGCGATCAGCGCCAGCACGGTGCAGGCCAGCGACCACAGCACGCTGCTGAGCGTGCCGGCGCCCTCTTTGCGCAGCAGCGCCGGAAAGCGCCTGGCCGCCACCAGGTTGACGATGGCCGGCGTCATCAGCCAGGCCACCAGCAGCACCGACAGCAGCACGATCACCGGTGCGGCCAGGCCGACCACGATCAGCGGCGCCAGCACGGCGCGGAACGAGCCGCCCACCATCGTCTCAACCCACTTCAACCCGGCATCGACCAGCGACCAACTCTCCAGCGTGGCGCGCACGCCCGCCACCGCCGGCTCCCAGTAAAACCAGCCCAGGCCGAGCGCCAGCGCCACGCCGATCAGCAGCGGCAGCAGCGACAAAGCGATCACCTTGGGATGCAGGCAGTAGGCGCCAGCGCGCCAGAACGCATCGAGCAGTTGTTTCATGGCATGACCCCCGGGCGGACGCGGCGTGAACGGCAAGGCGCCTCAGCGCAGGTTGCCGGTGTGGCCGAGCGAGTATCGGCCCGGCTGCGGCCAGACCGTCAGGCCGTGCGGCTCAGCGCCCACCTTGATCTGCGACACCGCCCCGTTGGCCACGTCAAACCGGTAGATCACGTCGTCATAGCGCGCGGCCAGCCACAAATACTTGCCGTCGGCGCTGACATTGCCCATGTCGGGGCTGCCACCGCCCGGCACGGGCCAGCGCGCCACCACTTTCTCGGTGGCAAAGTCGATCACCGAGACACCGCCATTGCCCAGTTTGGGGCCGTGGATCTTGTGCGAGCCGCGGTTGGCCACGTACAGGCTTTTGCCGTCGCGGCTGGGGTACAGGCCGTGCGCGCCGATGCCGGTGCTGATGAAGCCGACGTAGCTGAGCGATTCGCCGTCGATGATGTGCACGCCGTCGGCATGCATGTCGGCAATGTAGAACCGCTTGCCGTCGGGCGCGCTGCGAATGTCTTGCGGCATGCCCTTCTTGACGGTGCACACCTCCGTCTCGCCCGGCTCCCACACCTTGCCGGCCACCGCCCGGGGTGCGGCGGTCTCTTTGAAGCGCGTGGCCGGCATCTTCAGGCTCAGGTAGCCGATGACCTGGCGCGTCTGAAGATCGATCTTGACCACCGTGCCCGAGAACTCACAGGTGAACAGCGCAAATTTGCCGTCGATCGAAAAATCAGCATGGTTGATGCCCGGGCAGCCCGGCGTGTCGATCGAATACTGCAGCGCCATCGTCTGCGGGTCTCGAAAATCCAGCCTTTTTCGGGCCTCGGCCACCACGATGGCCGATTGGCCATCGGGCGTGAAGTACATGTTGTACGGGTCGTCCACCATCACCGCCTTGCCGGGCTGGCCGGTGCGCGCATTGATGGGCGTCAGGCTGCCGTCGGTGCGGCCCTCGGCATTGTTGGTCACCCACAGCGTGCGCAAATCCCAGGACGGCACGATGTGCTGCGGGCCGA
>JANMKO010000605.1:0-2870 GCA_031372085.1 Betaproteobacteria bacterium | reverse complement strand
TCCAACGCAGCGAGAACCCCTTGGGCGCCAACATCCTTCAGCACGTCCCCGCCGGCCAACGGGTGGGCATTGCCTTCTCGGGCGGGTTGGACACCAGCGCCGCCGTGCACTGGATGCGCTCAAAAGGCGCCATCCCCTGCGCCTACACCGCCCACCTCGGCCAGCCCGACGAGACCGATTACGACGAGATCCCGCGCAAAGCGCTGGCCTACGGCGCTGCCATCGCCCGGCTGGTCGATTGCCGGCCACAACTGGTGGCCGAAGGGCTGGCCGCCATCCAGTGCAGCGCCTTTCACATCAGCACGGGCGGCGCCACCTACTTCAACACCACGCCGCTGGGCCGGGCCGTCACCGGCACCGCGCTGGTGGTGGCGATGCGTGACGACGGGGTGGACATCTGGGGCGACGGCAGCACCTACAAAGGCAATGACATCGAGCGCTTTTACCGCTACGGCCTGCTGGCCAACCCGGGCCTGCGCATCTACAAGCCCTGGCTCGACCAGACCTTCATCGACGAGCTCGGCGGCCGCAAAGAGATGAGCGAATATTGGATCGCTGCCGGCTTTGACTACAAGATGAGCGTGGAAAAGGCGTACAGCACCGACAGCAACATGCTGGGCGCCACGCACGAGGCCAAGGACCTGGAGTTCTTGAGCGCCAGCATGCACATCGTGCAGCCGATCATGGGCGTGGCCTTCTGGCGCGACGACGTGATGGTCAAGGCCGAGACCGTGACGGTGCGGTTTGAAGAAGGCCAGCCGGTGGCGCTGAACGGCCGGACATTCGCCAACGCGGTGGCGTTGTTTGACGAGGCCAACACCATCGGCGGCCGACACGGCCTGGGCATGTGTGACCAGATCGAGAACCGCATCATCGAGGCCAAGAGCCGCGGCATCTATGAGGCGCCGGGCATGGCGCTGCTGCACATTGCCTACGAGCGGCTGGTCACCGGCATCCACAACGAGGACACGATCGAGCAGTACCGCAGCAATGGCCGGCGCCTGGGCCGGCTGCTGTACCAGGGCCGCTGGTTTGACCCGCAATGCCTGATGCTGCGTGAGACCGCCCAGCGCTGGGTGGCGCGCGCCATCACCGGTGAGGTGACGCTTGAACTGCGGCGCGGCAATGATTATTCGGTGCTGGACACCGCCAGCCCCAACCTCACCTACCACCCCGAGCGGCTGACGATGGAGAGTGGTGACGGCGCCTTCACCCCGGCCGACCGCATCGGCCAGCTGACGATGCGCAACCTCGACATCCAGGACACGCGGCAGAAGTTGGGCCTGTACACCCAGGTCGGGCTGCTGGGCGCCGGCTCGGACGGGGCGATCTCGTTGCTGGCCGGGCCGGCAGCCACGCCGCCGGTGCCGTGACCGCCGAACGCACCGGCCCACGCACCGGCCAACGCACCGGCCGACACACCGCTCAACACACCGCTCAACACACCGCCAAAAACGCCGCCGCCAGGCACAGCCGGTCAGCCGGCGAACAGGTCCAGCACCGCTGCCGGGCTGGCGGACGGGCCCGCATCCATGCCGGGCTCAAAGTAGCGCAAAACCCCCCGGCCGGCCGCCTTGGCCCGGTACAGCGCCATGTCGGCATGCTTGAGCAGGGTGTCGGGCCGGTCGCCGTCGCGTGGCGCGGTGGCCACGCCGATGCTCACGCCGATGCGCACCCGGTGGCCGTCCAGTTGGAAGGGCTGGCCCAGGGTGTCGATCAACCGCTGGCCCAGCACGGCGGCGCCCTCTGGCTGGGCAGTGCCCACCTGCAGCACGGCAAACTCGTCACCGCCCAGCCGGGCCAGGGTGTCGCTTTCACGCACGCTGTCGCGCAGCCGCCCGGCCACCTGCTGCAGCAGCGCATCGCCGGCCGCATGGCCCAGCGTGTCGTTGACGGCCTTGAACCGGTCCAGATCCAGGCACAGCACGGCCAGCGGCTCACCGCGCTGGGCGCGCGGCAGCTGGCGCAGCATCACCTCGGCCAGCCAGGCCCGGTTGGCCAGGTCGGTCAGGCCGTCGTGGCGCGCCAGGTGCACGATGCGGTTCTCGGCATGGCGCCGGTCGGTGATGTCCTCGTGCAGCGCCACACAGGCCCCGCCCGGCAGGCGGGTGACGTTGACGGCCACCACCCGGCCGTCGTCGATCTGCCATTCACGGCGCCGCCGGCCGGGTTTTGACCGGTCGACCGGCGGGCCGTGCTCGGCGCTGTCGAGCAGCACCTCAGTGCCCCGGGTGGCGGCCATGATGGCGGCAAACGGCGTGCCGGGCCGGCCCAGCGACTCGGGCAGGCCCCAAATGTCGAGGTAGCGGCGGTTCGCCACCACCAGCCGGTCTTGCGCATCGAACATGCACAGACCGAGGGCGATTTGCTCGATGGCGGTGGCGTACAGCGTGTTCTGCGCGGCCAGCGCGGCCAGCCGGGCCAGCGTTTCGGGCCGGTCGATGGCGGTCGGGTTGATGGCGGGCCCATCGACGGCTGGCCCATCCACAGCAGGCCGGGCCAACGTGCCACCGCTGCGCCGGGGTGTTTTGCCGGCAGGCCGCCGGGCAAGATGCCGGACGCGGCGCGGTACGGCTGACGGCCTGTTCATGCCGCAGATATCGGCCTGGCGGCGCCCGACTTGAGCCGGGCCGGCGTGCCCCCGGCGTTGCGCCGGGCCTGCGGGCCCCGGCGACAGGTGCCGCTCGGTGGCGCCGCGCGGGCGCTCAACCTCAATCCAGCCGAACCAATGCCTGCGCCAGATCGGCCTGCAGATCGTCCACCGCCTCCAGCCCGATGGAAAACCGCACCAGATGCCCGGGCAGCGCCGACCGGTCGACGCGCATCGCGTCCAGGTCATACGGCACGACCAGGCTGACCGGCCCGCCCCA
>JANMKO010000601.1:0-2292 GCA_031372085.1 Betaproteobacteria bacterium | reverse complement strand
GCCAGGCCACGCGGCTGCGAGGCGTAGAAATACTGGATGTCGTTGACTTTGCGGTCGGCCAGGTTGAAGACGTCGAGCGTGAGCGCGCTGTCGGGGCCCAGCAGGCCGGCCAGGCTGCGGCTGATGCGCAGATTGGTGGTGAGTGACGGCACGCTGCGCACGCTGTTGTCCTCGATCAACGCGCCGGCACCCAGGTAGCGCCACTGCAGGCTGGCGCTCCACGGGCCGATGTCGCGCACGCTGGCGGCCAGCGACGCCACCCGGTCTACCGCGTTGGGGATGCGGTCACCGGTGATGAACCGGGCATGCGTCCAGGCCAGGTCGGCATCCAGCAGCAGCCAGGGCGCCGGTGTCCAGCGGTTGTTGAACTCCACGCCCCGGCGCCGGCTGGCCGCGCTGGCCTCGGTGGCGCCGGCATCGCCCACATACACCAGCTCAGAGTCGAAGTCGAGCTTCCAGACGGCGATCGAGCTTTGCAGGCCGGGGATGATCTCGGTGCGGGCGCCCAGCTCCAGCCCGCGTGACGCCACCAGCGCCGGCACTTTGTCCAGCGCCGTGGCCGGGTTTTTGGGATCGACGCGGATGGTGGTGCCGCGCGCGTCGTTGCTGTGCAGGCCGCGGCCGGCGTTGAAGAAGAACTCGGTCTTGGGCAGCACGCGGTTGAAAGGCCCGGCGATCAGCGACAGCTTGGGGCTGATCTGGCTGGCGCTGGCCGTGCCCGAGTTGGCCGCCAGCGCCGGGTTGCTGGCGCGGTTCTGCACCCGGTTCTGGATGTGGTCGGCGCGCACACCGACGATGCTGCGCAGCCAGGGCGTCAGCTCCAGCGCCGTCTGGGCGTACAGCCCGGCCAGCGTCTGGCGCACGTCGTCGTCGCGGGTGGTGGCGGTGGTCTGCCGGGCGGTGCTGTCAAACAGGCCGACGCGGGCCTGGTCATGGCGCAGTTGCAGGCCCAGCTCACTGCGCGCCGGCAACCCCGCCAGGCTGTGGCTGATGGCGTGGCTGGCGGCCAGGCCCCACACGCTGCGCCGGTCTTGCTGCAAAAACTGGTCGCCTTCAACCGGATGGTCTAGTGCGTAGGTGAAGTTGGACCAAAGCTGCAGCTGGTAACGCATCGCGTAGGCCGAGAGGCGCGTGGCGCTGCCGGCATCGGTGTTGCGGTGCCAGGCAGCCGAGACGCTGACCCGCGATGTGTTGCCGCCGTCGCTGGCGTCCAGTGAATCAAAGCGGCCGAAGGGCTGGCCGTTGTAGCGGCCGGCATCGATCAGCCGCTGCGGAATCTGGTCGGTGCTGGTCCAGCGGGCTTCGTAGCCCATCAAGCTGGCCTGCCAACCCTGTGCCGCTGTGCCGCCGCTGGCGGTGAGCACGCCGTTGGCCCGGTGCAAGCCCTCTTTGACCGTCCACGGGCCGTTGTTGCCCATCAGCTCGATGGCGGCCAGCACGGGTGTGGCGGGCGCCAGCTCGGTCGAGCCGCCCAGCACGCCGCGCCGGTAGCGGTGCTCACCGAGCGTGAGCTGGGCGAACGGCGCGTCCAGCCGGGTGCGGTAGACGATGTCGGCCGCGCCGGCTGACGAAAAATCACTGCTCTTGGCAAAGTACGGGCCTTTGCGGTACTCAATGCGCTGCACCAGCTCGGGCAGCAAAAAGTTCAGGTCGGTGTAGCCCTGGCCGTGGCCGTGGCTGGGCAGGTTGACGGGCATGCCGTTGACGCTGGTGGCAAAGTCAGTGCCGTGGTCGAGGTTGAAGCCACGCAAGAAGTACTGGTTGGCTTTGCCGTCGCCCGAGTGCTGGGTGACGATCAAACCGGGCACAAACTCCAGCACCTCGCCCGGGCGCAGCGCCGGCCGGCTTTTCAGCAGCTCGGCGCGGATCGTGCCTTGCGATGCGGCGTCACTGCTGCCCACGGCGTTGTCGTAATGGCCCGTGATCTCGACCCGGGCGGTGCTGGTGGTGCTGGTGCTGGTGGAGTTGGCGCTGGTGTGGCGGGTGGCAGCGGATTCGGCCAGCGCCAGTGGCTGGGCATTGGCGCTGGCCAAGCCCAGCAACCAGTGGGCCGCAACAGCGCTGCAGCGCAGGGTGGGGCGGGGCATTTTCATCGGCGTGGGTTGGGCGGGGTGAGTGGGGCGACGGTGTGGGCGTGCGCCTGCCCGCCGGGCAGTTTGGCGGCGCCAGGTGACGCCGGTATGAACAATAGCCGGGCTTTCACACTGCCGGCGGCGGCGTGTGGCGCGTCGGCCAACGGTCCTACGCGGGGCCCGGGTGCCCGGATGCACGGCCTTGCGCCGACGGCCTGTG
>JANMKO010000596.1:0-7268 GCA_031372085.1 Betaproteobacteria bacterium | reverse complement strand
TACAGCTCCCACAGCTCACGCGCGGGCATGCCCATGGCGATGCGCACGATGCCGATGTTGCTGCTTTTCTGGATCACCTCGCGCGCCGACAGCGCGCCATGCGGGTGCGCATCCTTGATCGGGATGCCGCTGACCACCACGCTGCCGGGCGCGGTGTTGATCACCTGCTCGGGCTTGATGCGGCCGGTTTCCAGCGCCCAGGCCATCACCAGCGGCTTCATCGTCGAGCCGGGCTCGAAGATGTCGGTCAGCGCGCGGTTGCGCAGTTGCTCACCGTTGCGCAGTGCCCGCTCACCGGGGTCGTAGCTGGGGTAGTTGGCCAGGGCCAGCACCTCGCCGGTTTGAACATCCAGCACCACCACGCTGCCGGCCTTGGCCTTGTGCTCGGCCACGGCATCACGCACCCGCTGGTAGGCAAAAAACTGCACCTTGGCATCGACCGACAAGGCGATGTCGCTGCCATCGGCCGGCTCGATGTGCGTGCCCATGTCCTCGACCACCCGGCCGAGCCGGTCTTTGACCACGCCGCGCGCGCCGTTGTGGCCTTGCAGCTGTTTCTGGAAAGCCAGCTCGATGCCCTCCTGGCCCTGGTCTTCAAGGTTGGTGAAGCCCACCACATGGGCGGCTGATTCGCCCTCGGGGTAGCGGCGGCGGTACTCGCGGCTCTGGTACAGGCCCTTGATGCCGAGCGTCTGGATTTCAGCCCAGGTGTCGTTGTCGATCTGGCGCCGCAGCCAGGCAAAGTTGTTGCTGCCGCTGGCCAGCCGGGCGCTCAGCTCAGGCCCGTCCATCGCCAGCAGTTTGGCCAACTGGGCGCGCTGGCCGGCGCTGGCCTGGAAATCCTTCGGGATGGCCCACACGCTGGGCACGGGCACGCTGGTGGCCAGCAGCTGGCCGCCCCGGTCGACGATGCGGCCCCGGGTGGCGGGCACTTCCAGCGTGTGGGCGTAGCGCTTTTCACCTTCGCGCTGGAAAAAATCCGGCCCGATGATCTGGATGTAGGCGGCGCGGCCCAGCAGCCCGGCAAAACCCAGGCCCACCGCCGCCACTATGAAGCGGCTGCGCCATTTGGGCGTCTTGCTGGCCAGCAGCGGGCTGGTGGCGTAATTGACGCCGCGCACGCTGGCGGGGTTGAGCAGTTTTTTCATGGTCGGGCGGCTCCCGGCGCCTGGCTGGCTGCGGTGGCGGGCGTGGCCACCACCCGGCCCTCGTACATCGTCACCGCCGGCGTGGCGGTGCTCATCTTCAGCCGCTCACGCGCGGTGCGCTCGACCCGCAGGTTGGTGGCCTGCAGCTGGCGGTCAGCCTCCAGCCGCTGGTGGTCACCAGCCAGCCGCAGCGCCTCGGTTTCAGCCCGGTGCACCTCGGTGAAGAGCCGGCGCGCGTCGTAAGCGGTCTTGACCATCAGCAGCGCGCTGGCGATCACCAACAGCAGCAAAACCACGTTCAACCGGGTCATGCGGCTGCCCCTGGCGTGGCAAGGTGCGCGCCGGTGCGCTCAGCCACCCGCAGCGTGGCCGACCGCGCCCGGGGGTTGGCCCGTACCTCACCCACCGACGGTTTGATGCGCCCCAGCGCCAGCAGCTTCATCGCCTTGGGCGGCGCGTACAGGCTGGGTGAGCGGGTGTCCACCACCTCACGGCTTTCACGCGCGATGAAGGTCTTGACGATGCGGTCTTCCAGCGAATGGAAGCTGATCACCGCCAGCCGGCCACCGGGTGACAGCAGCGCCAGCGCGGCGCTCAGGCCTTGCTCAAGCGCTTCAAGCTCGGCGTTGACATGAATCCGAAGAGCCTGAAAGGTGCGTGTGGCCGGGTTTTGCCCCGGCTCACGGGTTTTGACCGCACCAGCCACGATTTTGGACAGCTCGAAGGTGGTTCGCACCGGGTGGCCGCTGTCCCGGCCAGCAACAAGCGCCTTTGCAATCGAAACAGCAAACCGTTCTTCACCGTGGTCACGTATCACCTCCGCAATCTGGCGCTCGGTGGCCCGAGCCAAAAAATCTGCCGCCGTCTCACCCCGGCTGGTGTCCATGCGCATGTCCAGCGGCGCATCAAACCGGAAGCTGAAACCGCGCTCGGGGTTGTCGATCTGCGGTGAGCTGACGCCAAGATCAAGCAGCACGCCGTCCAGCTGGGTGATGCCCAGCTCGGCCAGCGCAGCGGCCATGTCGGCAAAGCTGTCATGCAGCATCAAGAAGCGCGCATCAGCCGCCGCCAGCGCCTGGCCGTCGGCCACCGCCTCCGGGTCTTTGTCGAGGCCGACCAGCCGGCCGGCTGGCGACAAGCGCGTCAGCAGCGCGCGGCTGTGGCCGCCCCGGCCGAAGGTGCCGTCCAGGTACACGCCGTCTGGCCGCAGCGCGACGGCGTCTACCGCCTCGGCCAGCAGAACCGTGGCGTGCTGCCTGTCAATGGCGGCGGCCATCAGAAGACAAAGCTCTTGATCGCGTCGGGCATCGGCCCGGCCATCACCTGGGCCTGGTGGGCGGCGTACTTGGCGGCGTCCCACAGCTCCAGCCGCTGGCCCATGCCGAGCAACAGCACGTCTTTGTCGAGCCCGGCCACGGCGCGCAACTCGGGCGGCACCAGCACGCGGGCGGCCGAATCCAGCTCCACATCCACCGCGCTGCCGACAAAAAACCGGCGCCAGCCGTCGGCGTCCATCGGCAGGCCCAACAATTGGCTGCGGAACCCCACCCAGGCCGGCCGGGGAAACACCAGCAAGCAGCCCACCGGGTGCTGGGTGATGGTGAGCAGGTTGCCCGACAAGGCGGCCAGGGTGTCGCGTTGGCGGGCCGGGACCGCAAAACGCCCCTTGCCGTCCAACGTCAATGCCGACGTGCCCTGAAAGATCAACTCCACCACTTTGCCCCACCTAATCCCACGAATCTCCACTTTAGCGCAGATATCAGGATGCGGGCCGGGCAAACGCCAGAAAAAATCAATCAAATCAACTACTTACTGGCTGTCCTTCAAGCGCCAAAAATAGTCGAAAGTGATTTAAAAATAGGGACTTGCGCGGGCTTGTGAATGTGTTGCGTGAGCAGTACGTCGGCCTCGATGCGCGGGGGGGTGCACGCTGCTGCACTTTGAAACGCCGCAAAGCGTGCACCGTGTCACAAACGGCCCCCGCCACTCAAGGCTGCGCCATGACAGCCGCCCGCCGCAGCCGAGGCTGGGGCGGGCGTACTGGCGGGCGTACTGGCGGGCAGGTGGGCCGGCGGGTGCTGCGGCGGGTGCCGGTCAGCGCCGCGCAGCGCTCAGTTCGACTGCTTGATCAAGCGTCCAGACGCCGACTGGATCGGCCGTGCGTTCATCGGATACAGCCGCGAGAACACATTGATCTGCTCATTGGCGATGGGCACCGGCTGCTGCATCACCATCCACAACACACCCTCGCTGCACGGCGGGGTGGTGAGTGAGCCCATGTAGGTGAAGTAGCGGCGGTCGGCCGGCAGCAGGTGGTTCATGTCGAGGTGAGCGCGCACCACCACCTCACTGCCTTTTTCCAGCGGCAGGTTGTTCCACACGGTTTGCACCAGCGGATGGGCGCTGCCGCGGTCCAGCAGCACGGCCACCACCGCCAGCCGGCCCTCGGGGTCTTTGTGCACCAGGTGGGCCACCATGTCGAACTGGCGGCCGTCGATGCGCTCTTCAGACGGCCGGTGAAAGTGGAATTGCAGCAGGTCGTAACGCCGGCCCTGCACCTCGATCGAATTGCCGCCGTCCAGATTGACCTGGATGGTGTGGCCGTTGTCCACCACCCGGAAGCCGGTGGGGCGGTAGTCAAACTGGATTGGCTCCAGATCGACCCGCACGCCGCTGCGGATGTCGATGGGGCTTTGCCGGGTGCCGCTGGCGCAGGCAGAGAACTCGGGCTTCATCAGCCCCCACTGGTCGGGGCCACTGGCGCCGTTGTAGCCCCAGTGGGCGGCATGGGCATCGGGCGCCTGGCCGGCGCCGGCTTTGTCGCTGCGCAGACGGGCCACTTTGCTGGCGCTGCCGCCATGCGAATCGACGCTGCCGGCCTTGGCGGCTTTGGCGTCGCCCGGCGCGGCAGCAGCACCGTGCGCCGCGTCGCCTGATTTGGCCACCACCCGCACCACGTACGGTGACGGCGCATCGGGCGCCCTGGCCGCGCCCAATTTGCTGGCCAGCTTTTCGCGCAGCGTGTCCATCGGGTCGGCGGCGGCAGCCATGGTTGCCGCTGCCGATTTAGCGACGGCTTTGGCCGGCTCGGCGGGCGCCGCATGGCCATCGGACGCTTGCACCGGCCAGGCCACCAGCAGCGTGGTGGCCAGCGCGGTCAGCCGGGTGAGGCGGACAGCAAAGTCAAGGGCAGAGGCGGATTTGGGCATGGCGGGGCTCGCGGCAAAGGTCTGGGGCCGGCGGCAAAGGCCGGCCTGTCCCCTGCGCTATCGGCACAGCGCCGCCCGGCTTGAGCGCTGCCGGCGGGCGGCCCGCCCGCGCCGGCGTCAAACCGGCAGGCGCCGCACCCAGATCCAGGCCACCAGGCCCACCGACATCAGGCCAAACGAGGCCAGCGCCAGGCTGACGGTGGAATGCATCACCAGCGGCGCCACCACACCGGCCACCAGCCCATTCGCCACGCTGCCCACACAGGCTTGCAGCGACGAGGCCATGCCGCGCCGGTCTGGCGCCAAATCCAGCACCATCAGCGTGACCACCGGCACCATCAGCGCCCAGCCGAACGAGAAAACGCCCATCGGCAGCAGGGCCCAGGCCGGGTGCGGCGTGAAGCTGAAGTTGAGGATCAAATTGACCAGCGACACCGCCAGCATGATTAAAAACCCGTAACGGATCTGGCGTTTGGGCGGCATGCGCCCGGCCAGCCGGCCGCTGACAAACGCGCCCGCCATGATGCCGGCGATGGTGAGCCCAAAAAACCAGAAAAACTGGGTCGGCCCCAGACCCAGGTGGGTGCCCAGCCACTCCGGCGCCGACAGCACGTACAAAAACATGCCGTTGAACGGCACGCCGCTGGCAAACACCAGCAGCACAAAGCGCGGATTGCGCACCAGATCGGCATAAGCCCGCAGCAGCGGGCCGGGCGCAAAAGACTGGCGCTGGCTGGCATGCAAGGTCTCGGGCAAATAGCGCAGGTTGATGGCAAACAGCAGCCCGCCAATGCCCACCAGCAGCCAGAAGATCGAATGCCAGCCCAGGTGCACAAAAAAGAACCCGCCCAGCACCGGCGCGATGGCCGGCGCCACGCCAAAAAAGATCGTCACCTGCGACATCAGGCGCTGCGCCTCATCGGGCGGACACATGTCGCGGATGATGGCGCGCGACACCACGATGCCAGCGCCCGCCGCCATGCCTTGCAAGGCCCGAAACGCCACCAGCTGGCCAATCGTCTGGCTCAGCGCACAGCCCAACGAGGCCAGCGTGAACAGCGCCAGCCCGACCAGCACCACCGGGCGGCGGCCAAAGCGATCAGACAGCGCGCCGTGAAACAGATTCATCAGCGCAAAGCCAAACAGGTAGGCCGATAGCGTCTGCTGCATCTGGGCCGGCGTGGCGCCCAGCGACCGCGCGATGCCCGAGAACGCCGGCAGGTAGGTGTCGATCGAAAACGGCCCCAGTGTGCCCAGGCAGGCCAGCAGCATGGCCAGGGCCCAGCGCGGATGGCGCCAGAGTTGTTGTGCGTCGGGGTTCATGGCTCGGCGGGTGGATCGCGGGACAACGCCGACGGCAGGGCTGCCGCCGGCAAAAATTAGTGTGAAGCGAGCCGATAGGCCGGATTCTGTGCAGCGCCGGTTGCCTCTTGCGAAGCGCCCGGCGCCGTGACCGCCATTCCTCTGGGCCGGGAGTCACCCCACCGGCTCGATGCCACCTACCCGCACACTCCCCGGAGCCAGATCAACGTGTGCCTATTTGGTGTTGCTGCGCGTAGAGATTGCCCGTTGCACCCGAACTGAATCGGCTCGTCTCTGTTGCTCTGATCCTCACCTCACGGTGGACAGCCGTTAACTGCTACGCCGCCCTGCGCAGTCCGGACCTTCCTCCAGGGCCACCTTTCGGTGCTTGCCCCAGCGGCGGTCTGGCTTGCTTCACCATGCGATTATCGTGGCTGGCGCCCAGCCACGCCCCCACCGGGCCAACCCAGGAGACTTTTGCGATGAAAGCCGACAACGTCCTCGCCACGATTGGCAACACCCCGCACATCCGCATGCAGCGCCTGTTTGGCCAGTTTCCGGCCAGCAGCGTGTGGATCAAAAGTGAGCGCAGCAACCCCGGCGGCTCGATCAAAGACCGCATCGCGCTGGCCATGGTCGAGGCCGCCGAGGCCAGCGGCGCGCTGCAGCCCGGCGGCACCATCATCGAGCCCACCAGCGGCAATACCGGCATCGGGCTGGCCATGGTGGCCGCCGTGAAGGGCTACAAACTGGTGCTGGTGATGCCCGACAGCATGAGCATCGAGCGGCGCCGGCTGATGCTGGCCTACGGCGCCAGCTTCGATTTGACGCCGCGTGAAAAAGGCATGAAGGGCTCGATTGCCCGGGCCACAGAGCTGGTGGCGGCCACGCCCGGCGCCTGGATGCCGCAGCAGTTTGAGAACCCGGCCAATATCGAGGTGCATGTGCGCACCACGGCCGAAGAGATTGCGGCGGATTTTCCCGAAGGGCTGGACGCGCTGATCACCGGCGTGGGCACCGGCGGCCATTTGACCGGCTGCGCCCAGGTGTTGAAAGCCCGCTGGCCGACTTTGAAAGTGTTTGCGGTCGAGCCCAGTGCATCGCCGGTGATCAGCGGCGGCACGCCCAGCCCGCACCCGATCCAGGGCATCGGCGCCGGCTTCATCCCGGCCAATCTGCACACGGCGCTGCTGGACGGGGTGATCCTGGTCGAGGCCGAAGCGGCGCGTGAAATGGCCCGCCGCTGCGCCCGGGAGGAAGGCTTGCTGGTGGGCATCAGCAGCGGCGCCACGCTGGCGGCGATTGCGCAAAAGCTGCCCGATCTGCCAGCCGGTGCCCGGGTGCTGGGCTTCAACTACGACACGGGTGAGCGCTATTTGTCGATCGAGGGGTTCTTGCCGGCTTGATGCGGGCCGGTTTGGCGCCCGCCGGCTTGACGCCCGTCTGCGTGCAACACGGCGCCTTGGCCTCACCGGCGCGGCGGATCACCGGCGCGGCGGGCGGAACACCGTTGCATCGTCATAAAACGCCGGGTCGTCATTGGCCGGCCACCAGCCCGGCACACCCAACACCGGCAGCGGCAAAAAGGGCTTGGCGGCCCAGCCGGCAG
>JANMKO010000577.1:0-3704 GCA_031372085.1 Betaproteobacteria bacterium | reverse complement strand
CCTGGTCGGGAGGTGGCGCGCGTGACGGTGACGGCGACCGATGACGAGGTCACCGGGGTGCCTGCCGGCCTGCGCGCTGCATCGGCCGGCGCGGCCGAGCCCCGGCCATCGCGCCGTCTGCAAGCCGGCCTGGCGCTGGCGGTGCTGGCGCTGGCGGTGTTGGGCTATGCCGTCACCGGCTCACCCGGCAGCGCCGGCTGGGGCCCGGCGCCCGCCAGCGGGGCTGCCGGCGCGGCAGCGCCGGACGACGGCAGCGCCCAACCCACGCCGGCCCAGGTGGCCGAGATGGTGGACCGGCTGGCCCAGCGCCTGAAAGACAAGCCCGACGACGCCGCCGGCTGGGCCTTGCTGGCGCGTGCCTACTCGGCGATGGGGCGCTTTGCCGAGGCCGTGCCGGCCTACGACAAGGTGCTGGCGTTGCAAGGTGAAAACGCCGACCTGCTGGCCGACTCGGCCGACGCGCTGGCCGGGCTGAACCAGGGCAAGCTCAATCCGCAGGCGCTGGCGCGCATCGAGCGGGCGCTGGTGCTCGACCCGGACAACGTCAAGGCGCTGGCGCTGGCCGGCAGCGCGGCGTTTGATGCCCAGGATTACCCCAGCGCCGTGCGCCAATGGCAGCGGGTTGAAAGTGCGCTGCCGGCCGACAGCGCCTTCCGCAGCCAGATCCAGGCCAGCCTGGCCCAGGCCCGCCAGCTTGGTGGCTTGGCGGCCGGCGCCCCGGCCGTGGCAGCGGTGGGCGGCCCGGCCAGCGCGGCCACCGGCGTCAGCGCACCAGCCCGCACCGCGCTGAGCGGCCGCGTCACGCTTGACCCGGCGCTGGCCGGTCGCGTCAGCCCCGGTGACACCGTGTTTGTCTTTGCCCGCGCCGCCAGCGGCCCGCGTTTGCCGTTGGCTGTGCTGCGCAAGCAGGTCAAAGACTTGCCGTTCGACTTCACCCTCGACGACAGCATGGCGATGGCGCCCACGGCCCGGCTATCGGGCCAGGCGCAGGTGGTGGTGGGCGCGCGCATCAGCCCGCGTGGCGACGCCATGCCGCAGGCCGGTGACCTGGCCGGCCAATCCGGCGCCGTGGCGCCGGGCAGCAGCGGTATCGCGCTGCGCATCAGCCAAGTGCTGGGGCCGCCCGCGCGGCCCTGAGCCGGCCGCAAGCGGCCCGCCCAGGCGCCTTGGCCCTCTCCCAGGCCGCTCGGCCCGACGCCCAGCGCCAGGCCCGGCTGCTGTCATGTCGTTTCAAGGGCGCCCCGGCCGATGATGCGGCCTGGCCTGCCGGGCCAGGGCTTGCACCCCAGGGCCGGCGCTGTGGCCCAATCGGCCACCAACAACGGCAGGGGGCGGGCATGGCGTGGCGACAAAACCGGGTATGGCGGCAGCTGGCGGTGCGGCCCCGGCTGTTTTTCACGCTGGCCCTCACGCTGCTGCTGGGCGCGCTGCTGCCGGCGCAGTGGGTGCCGCACACGCTGACACGCTGGCTGCTGGCCTGGAACGCCGGCACCGTGCTGTATGTGGTGCTGGCCACGGTGATGATGGTGCGCTCGTCGCTGGGCCACATGCACCAGCGCGGCCGGGTGCATGACGAAGGCCAGCTGGTGATCTTGCTGCTGGTGGTGGTCACCGCACTGGCCAGCGTGGGCGCCATTGCCGGTGAGCTGTCGCTGGCCAAACACATGCAGGGGGCCGACAAGGGGCTGCACGTGGCGCTGGCGGGCGTCACGGTGTTCACCTCCTGGGCTTTCATCCAGGTGATGTTTGCCATCCACTACGCGCACGACTACTACGCCGCGCTGGTGCGGGGCCGCCCGGCGGGCTTGAAGTTTCCGGACGACGACGCGCCGGACTACGGCGACTTTTTCTACTTTGCGGCGGTGATCGGCACGTCGGGCCAGACCGCCGACGTGGCGTTTGTCGGCAAGCCGATGCGGCGCATCGGCACGCTGCACTGCGTGCTGGCGTTTTTGTTCAACACGACGGTGCTGGCGCTGTTGATCAACATCGGCGCCAGCCTGGTTTGACAGGGCGGGGGCGCGGGGTGCGGCCGCGTCAAACCGCTGTGGCCTGGCGCACCGCTTTCTCCCACTGCGCCATCAGCGCCTGCGCCCGGTCACGCGGCAGCGTGGGGTGAAAGCGCCGCTCTACCTGCCACAGCGCCGACAGCTCATCCAGGTTTTTGTACACGCCCGTCGCCAGGCCGGCCAGGTAGGCCGCACCCAGCGCGGTGGTCTCGGTGATTTTGGGCCGCACCACCGGGATGCCCAGCAGATCGGCCTGGAACTGCATCAGCAGGTTGTTCACGCAGGCGCCGCCGTCCACCCGCAGCTCGGTCACCTGCAGCGCCGCGCCGCCGCCGGCCGACGGCGAGCCGCCCGCAGCGGCCGCATCGCGGCCCATCGCCTGCAGCAGCGCCGCGCTCTGGAAGGCGATGCTCTCGAGTGCGGCGCGGGCGATGTGGGCCACCGTGCTGCCGCGCGTCAGCCCGGTGAGCGTGCCGCGTGCGTCGGCATGCCAGTAGGGCGCGCCCAGGCCGGTGAAGGCCGGCACCAACATCACGCCGCCGGCATCGGGCACGCTCTCGGCCAGGGCTTGCACCTCACCGCTGGCCTTGATGGCGTTCAAGCCGTCGCGCAGCCACTGCACCACCGCGCCGCCGATGAAGACGCTGCCCTCCAACGCAAACTCAGGATGGCCGGCCACCGGCTGCGCCGCGCTGGTGGTGATCAGGCCGTTTTGGCTGGTGCGGAAGTTGTCGCCGGTGTGCATCAGCATGAAGCAGCCGGTGCCGTAGGTGTTCTTGGCCAGCCCGGCCTTGAAACACGCCTGGCCGAAAAGCGCGCTTTGTTGGTCACCGGCCATGCCGGCCACGGGGATGGCCGCGCCCAGCAGCGCCGGCACGCTGTGGCCAAACACATGGCTGCTGGGGTGCACGCTGGGCAGCAAGCTGTCGGGCACGTGCAGCAGCTTGAGCAGCTCGTGGTCCCAGACGTTGTGGCGGATGTCAAACAGCATCGTGCGCGCCGCGTTGCTGACATCGGTGGCATGCACCTGGCCACCGGTCAGCTTGTAGAGCAGCCAGCTGTCGATGGTGCCGAAGGCCAGATCACCGTGCGCAGCGGCGATGTGCGCGCCGCTCACATGGTCAAGCAGCCAGCGCAGCTTGGTGGCCGAGAAATACGCATCCACCACCAGCCCGGTGCTGCGCTGGATTTGCGCGGCATGGCCGTGCTGGCGCAACTGGGCGCACAGCGGCTCACCGCGCCGGTCTTGCCAGACGATGGCGTTGTGCACCGGCACGCCGGTGCGGCGGTTCCACAGCACGGTGGTCTCGCGCTGGTTGGTGATGCCGATGGCGGTGATGTCGCGCGCCGTCAGCCCGGCCTGGCTGATCGCCTGGCGGGCGGTGGCCAGCTGCGTCTGCCAGATTTCTTCGGGGTCGTGCTCCACCCAGCCGGGCTGCGGAAAGATCTGCCGGATCTCCTGCTGGGCCATCGCCACCAGGCCGCCGCCGGCATCAAACACGATGCTGCGTGAGCTGGACGTGCCTTGGTCCAGCGCGAGGATGAAGCTCATGGCGGGCCCCCGGGGTGCTTGCTGTCGTGGCCGCTGCTGTCGTGGCTGTCGCTGGCGTTGCAGGCCACCCAGGCCACACCGGCCTCGGCCATCAGCACCTTGAAGGCCGGCGGCGGCGCGCTGTCGGTGAACAGCGTGTCCAC
>JANMKO010000569.1:0-1512 GCA_031372085.1 Betaproteobacteria bacterium | reverse complement strand
AGACCTGGAGCACGGCCTGCACCTGTGGGTGGCGTTTTTGGTGCTGCCGACATTTGCCTTCACCAATGCCGGCGTGGCGCTGGCGGGCGTCAAGCTGGCCACGCTGGCCGACGGCGTGCCGCTGGGCATCGCGGTCGGCCTGTTGCTGGGCAAGGCGGTGGGCGTGTTTGGCAGCCTGGCACTGATGGTGCGGCTGGGCTGGGCGGCGCGGCCGGCGGGCGCCAGCTGGCTGCAATGCTTTGGCGTGGCCGTGCTGTGCGGCATCGGCTTCACGATGAGCTTGTTCATTGGCGGCCTGGCCTTTGACGGCCTGGGCGCCGGCTTCGAGACCCGCGTCAAGCTGGGCGTGCTGGCCGGCTCATTGGCGTCGGGGCTGCTGGGCACGGCCATCCTGGTGGCGGCGCACCGGCGGCGTTAAGCCGGCGCGCTGGCCCAGCCGTCAGTGCGTGGACGGCGGGTGCATGATGCGGTCGGCGTAGGCAATCGCCATTGCCGAGAACAAGAATGCGATGTGGATGATGGTTTGCCACATCAGCACCTTGTCGGTGTAATTGGCGGCGTTGATAAAGGTCTTGAGCAGGTGGATCGAGCTGATGCCGATGATGGCCGTGGCCAGCTTGACCTTCAGCACCGATGCATTGACCTGGTCCAGCCACTCGGGCTGGTCGGGGTGGCCCGCCAGCCGCAGCCGCGACACAAACGTCTCATAGCCGCCGATGATCACCATGATCAGCAGGTTGCTGATCATCACCACGTCGATCAGCGCCAGCACCACCAGCATGATGATGGTTTCATTCAGCGCCGTGATGGGCTCGTAGCCGACGATGCTTTTGCCGTCGGGCCCCAGGATGGCCACCGCCTGGTAGCCGGTGCTCTTGACCAGCGTGATCAGCGCGGCCTGGTTGCCAAATGCGGCCTCGATCAGGTGCACCAGCTCGATCCAGAACTGCACCACATACACCCCCTGCGCCAGGATCAACCCCAGGTACAGCGGCAATTGCAGCCAGCGGCTGGCAAAGATCAGCCGGGGCAGCACCGGCATGCGGGCGGGAATCGTTTTTTCGGGTTGTGCCATCTGCGCTGCCTTTGGGGAGATACCGTGGATTTTAGGCAGCGCCTGTGGCAGGCTGGTGGCACCGGCAGCGGCGCCGGCAGCCGCAGGTGCCGCGCCGGGCTGGCGCGCAAGTAAGCGGTTCGTAAGAGCCTCTGCCTAAGGTGTGGGGGTTGCGCGATAGCCGTCCACCCACCGTTGTGACAGCCCATTTAAAGACGCCAGGAGACCCGCATGAGCACTGACATCCGCCCCAAAACGACCCCAGATGGCCCAACCGAGCTGAAAACCTATCTGCCGTCGGCACAGTCGGTGGCCGGCGCCCATGTGCAGGGCATGGCCGCCTACCAGGCGCTGGTGCAAGAGGCCACCGACGACTACGAAGGCTACTGGGCGCGCCAGGCGCGTGAGCTGATCTCATGGCACACGCCGTTCACCCAAGTGCTGGACGACAGCAACGC
>JANMKO010000564.1:0-3893 GCA_031372085.1 Betaproteobacteria bacterium | reverse complement strand
GCGCATCGCCAATGCCGAGCCCGAGGCCCTGGCCCTGCAGGCCGCACTGCCCGGCGCCGCGGTGCTGCGGCCGGGCCGGCCGTTTCGCAACAGCGACTGGGCCGACAGCAAACAGCAATTGCAAGCCCGGCTGCGCGCCGCCGGCTACGCCACCGCCAGCCTGACCGACAGCCGGGCCGACATCGACGCCCCCGCCCAGCGCGCCGACCTGCGTGTGGTGATCGACAGCGGCCCGTTGTTCCTGGCCGGGCCGTTGCAGGTCGAGGGTTTGCAGGCGCACGACCTGGTGACGGTGCACAACCTGGCCGGCTTCGGCCCCGGCACGCCGCTGACCGAAGCCCGGGTGCTGGACTACCAGGAGCGGCTGCAAAAATCTGGCTTGTTTGAGTCGGTGGGCGTCACCTTCGACCCCGACCCGGCGCTGGCCGCCGCCACGCCGGTGCGGGTGCGGCTGGCTGAGCTGCCACTGCAGCAAGCCATCGTCGGCCTGGGCGTCAGTGCCAACACCGGCCCACGCGCCACGCTGGAGCACAAGCACCGCCGGCCGCTGGGCTGGGCGGTGGTGGCGCACAACAAGATCGAATGGGGCCGCGACAACCAAAGCTACGCCGGGGATTTTCAAACCCACCCCGGCGAGGGCTTTTACCGCAACCTGCTGGGCGTGCAGCTTGACCGCATCAAGAGCACGACGGATGTGGTGCTGTCGCAGCGGCTGCGGCTGGGCCGCACGCAAGACACGCCGCGCATCGAGCGGCTGTACTTTGCCGAGTTGCTGCGCTCAGCGCAGACCGACATCGCGGCCACCCGGCTGGCCGGCAACCGCGCGCCCAACACCGCCAGCGCGATCAGCCTCAACTACAACTGGGTCTGGCGTGATCTGGACAGCGTGCTGCTGCCCACCCGGGGCTCGACCTGGACGCTGCAAGCCGGTGTTGGCCAGGCGCGCAGTGATGGCGGCGCCAGCGGGCCGTTCTCACGGTTGTACGGCCGCGTCACCGGCTACCTGCCGGTCGGCGACCAGTGGTACGGCCAGGCCCGGCTGGAGGCCGGCCACATCGTCAAATCCAATGCCGTCACCGTGCCCGATGCGCTGGGCTTTCGGGCCGGCGGTGATGACTCGGTGCGCGGCTATGGCTACCGCGCGCTGGCCCCCATCGGCGCCGATGGCAACACCGTGAGCGGCCAATCACTGCTCACCGGCAGTGTGGAGCTGGCCCGGCCCATCCTGGCCAGCCTGCCCAGTGTGTGGGGTGCCGTGTTTATCGACGGCGGGCGCGCCGTCAACCGCTGGGCCGACTACAACGCGGCGCTGGGCTACGGCGTGGGCGTGCGCTGGCGCAGCCCCATCGGGCCGCTGAAGGTGGATCTGGCCTGGGGCCAGGAGACGCGCCGGTTGCGCCTGCATTTCTCGGTCGGGATCGCTTTCTGATGGCCGCGCCGGTGCCTGATCTGCCGCCTGCCGCGCCGGCCGGGCCGCCGCACGGTGCGCCCACCGCTGCGGTGGCCACCACCACGGCCCGGCGCCACTGGGCGGCCTGGCTGGGCATCGGGCTGCTGGGGTTGGTCCTGCTGCTGGGGTTGCTGGGTGGCGGCGCGCTGTACGGCCTGTTGCGCCACCCGGACGCCCTGACCTGGGTGCTGCAACAAGTGCCGGGCCTGCAAGTGCAGGGCCTGCAAGGCACGCTCGGCTCAGGTCGGCTGCGGGCGCAGTCTGTCGTCTGGCAAATGCCGGCCAACGCCGGGCAGCTGACGGTGACGGGCCTGGTGATCGACAGCCAGGGGGTGGACTGGGCGCCCCACCCCGGCGCCCGCATCGGGTTGCGGCTGGCACGGGTGGCCGCCGACCGTGTGCACTACCAGAGCGGCCCACCGTCGGCCACGCCGATCAGCGCGCCGGCCGACCTGCGGCTGCCGCTGGCTTTGCAGATCGACGCGCTGCACATCGGCCAGCTGCAAATCGATGCCCTGCCGGTGATCGAGACCGTGGCCGCCCGGGTGGCGCTGGGCGCCGAGCGCGGCGCGTTGCACCGCATCGACGGGCTGTCGCTCCATTGGCAGCAATCCCATTTTCAAGGCAGCGCGCAGATCGGCAGCGCCGCCCCGCTGCCGCTGCAAGCCAGCCTGCAAGCCCGGCGCGGCGCGGCGCCGGCCTGGGCCGCCAGCCTGCAAGCGCGCGGGCCGCTGGCCAGGCTGGTGGTCGAGGCCCGGCTGCAAGGCGAGGCGGCGGCCGGCGCCAGTGCCAGCGGCGGCGCACCGGCAGTGGTGGCCACACCGGCCGCACCCGCTCCGTCGGCCTCGCCGTCGGCCGCACCGGGCGCCACACCCTCGCTCGACGCCCAAGCCACCGTGCTGCCCTTTGCCGCGTGGCCGCTGGGTGACTTGACGCTGGCCACCCGCCAGCTCGACCTTTCGGCCTTGGTGCCCGGCCTGCCGCGCACGGCGCTGAGCGGCAACGCCACCGTGCAGACTAGTGGCCTGGACCAGCCCGCCACGGTGCAGGTCACGCTGGCCAACGCGCTGCCCGGCGCCTGGGACGCCGGCCGGCTGCCAGTGCGGCAATTGCGCCTGCAAGCCAGCGCGGCGCCGCGCCAGCCCGAGCACTTGACCTTGCAGCGCTTCACGCTCGACCTGGCCGACGCCACCGGCGCGGCCGGCCAGCTCACTGGCCAGGGCCAATGGGCCGGCGCTGCGCTGGCGCTGGATTTGCAAGCCAGCGCGCTGCAACCCGCCCGGCTGCACCGCCAGGCCGCCGCGCTGCTGCTGGCCGGCCCGGTGCAGCTGCGGTTCACCGGCCTGCCGCACCCGGCGACAGCCCCGCTGGCCGCCAGCCTGCCGGCCAGCGCCGCCGGCAGCGCCCCCGGCAGCGCATCCGCCAGCGCATCCGCCAGCGCATCCTCCAACGCGCCCGCCCGCGCCTCCGCCCGCGTGCCCAACAACACGCCGGCCAGCGCCCCGGCGCCCGGCAGCGCCCGCGCCCCCACAGCAGCGCTGCAACTGGCCATCGACGCCAAGCTGGACGGCCGCTTGCTGGACGGCAGCGGGCTGCCGGTGCAGGTGCGGTTGGTCGGCCACGGCAGCGCGCAGCAGATCAGGATCAGCCAGTTGCAGGCCCGGGCCGGCGCTGCCAGCGCCAGCGCCCAGCTCGATGCCCAGGCGGTGGCGGCCGGTTGGCGGCTGCGTGGCCAGGCCCGGCTGGACCACTTCGACCCACGGCCCTGGTGGCGTGGCGCCGATGCGTCGGCTTGGCGGCGCGGCCCGCACAGCCTGGACGGCGACGCCGACATCGATCTGCTGTGGCGCAGCGCCCCGCCTGCGGCCGTGCAGGCCGGCGCGCCCGCGCTGGCCATCGAGCGCTGGCTGGGCCAGATCGACGGCGCTGCCAAACTCACCGTGCGCAACAGCCTGATTGCCGGTGTGCCGCTGGCCGGTGCGCTGCGGCTGCACAGCGTGGGGCCTGGCGCCGAGATCGATGGCAACGCCGACCTGGCCGGCAACCGGCTGGTGCTCAAAGGCCAGCGCGCCGCCAAACCGGCCGCCGACGAATGGCAGATCCAGCTGCAGGCCCCGGCGCTGGCCGCGCTGGCGCCCTTGCGCCGGCTGGTGGCCGAGCTGGCGCCCACGGCCGGCCCGGTGATCGACCGCTACTGGCCCAGCGCCGGCAAACTGGCCGGAGAGTTGCAGCTCAGCGGCCGCTGGCCGCTGCTGCGCAGCCAGGGTGAGCTGCGCGCCGATGGCCTGCTGGCCGCCGCGGGTGCGCTGCAATCGGCCACGCTGGCCTGGCAGACCGGCGCCAGCACGGATGCCCCGCTGTCGCTCAAACTGCAAGCCCAGGGCCTGGCCAGCGGCGTGCAGCGGCTGGACAGCCTGAGTGCCAGCGTCACTGGCAGCCTGCG
>JANMKO010000562.1:0-11782 GCA_031372085.1 Betaproteobacteria bacterium | reverse complement strand
ACCGGCGTCGGCCATCAGCAGCGCGGCTTCCAGCTCGTCATACAGCGCGTCGTCGATCTGCGTGCCGGTAAACACCTGGGCAATGCTGCTGCCGGTCTTGCGCAGGCCGTTGCGCAGCTTGTCGAGCCAGCGTTGGCGGTTGGGCGGTGCAGCCGGGGCCTCGGCGGGCGCCGGGTCGGGCGCGGCGGGCGGCACAAAGGGCGCCGGTTTGGTGGCCACACCCGCAGGCGGGTCTGCCGCTGGCAGCGCCGGCGCCGCTGGCGTGCCGGACAGCTTGCTGACGGCCGACTTCCACCAGGAACTGGCGGCCACCTCGACGGCCGGGGTGGCCGGGACGGCCGGAGTGGCCGGGACGGCCGGAGTGGTCGGAGTGGTCGGGGTGGCCGGGGTGGCCGGGGGGGCTGCGGTGGCCGGGGTGGCTGCGGTGACAGCCGGCAGCGCAGGCGCAGCGGGGCGGTCGGGCGGCGGGGTGATGGCGGCTGGATCAGCCGCTGGCGCGTGCGCGTCGGGCGCGGCGGCCTTTTTCTTGAAGAAGCTGAACATGGGGCATTTCGGGTGACTGCGGCCAGCCCGGCACCGCAAAAGGGGGCCGTTATAATCGTCGGCTTGGGGCGCTTTAGCTCAGTCGGTTAGAGCAACGGAATCATAATCCGTGGGTCCGGGGTTCGAATCCCTGAAGCGCCACCAGACCCATCAAAAGCCCCGCAGGCCAACCGCTTGCGGGGCTTTTTCTTTGCCCGGGTCGCCACTGCGAGTAGCTGCTTCAGCTAGCCACTTTGGGTCTGCCCTGGCCGCAAAAGCGGCCCGACTGACTCCCCACTGCCACGGGTCGATCAACCGGCGCTGGGGCGTGCCCATGTGCCTTCGCGACGAACACAGGTGCGCTACGGACGTCCGGATTTTGCTCAGAGCGAGGGACTGGCTCCGGGCCCGTCGCCTCGTCCTCGGTTCACTGACCTGGCGCTTGAGCCCGAACACAAGCGCCACCGGGTGCCGGCATCGGCACCGTCGTAACGAGCAAGGTGTTTCACACGGCTCGGCACCTGCTGATCACCCCGCCTCAACGTCAAGCGCCTGCGCTCCCGCGCGCATCGAAGAAGATCGCGGGCCAGGGCGCTTCTGGCTGAAGCCGTCCGTCCACCTTTTTGAACCCCGACCGCGAACCGATGACCAGAATCCTGCATACCGCCGACTGGCAGATCGGACGCCAATACGGCAGCTTCGAGCCCGAGGACGCCGCCGCACTGGCAGACGCACGTTTTGGCGCGGTAGAGCGCCTGGCCAACCTGGCCGCAACGGCTGGGGCAGATGCGGTGCTGGTGGCCGGCGACGTGTTCGACGCCCAAGGGGTTTCGCCGCGCACCATCCGCCGGCTGTTCAATGCGATGGCTGGTTTCAGCGGCCCGTGGGTGATGATCCCGGGCAACCATGACGCCGCGCTGGCCGAGGGGGTGTGGCGCCTGGTGCAGCGGCTTGAGGTGCTGCCGGCCAACGTGCACCTGGCGCTTGAGCCGGGCGTGGTCGAGCTGGCCGCACTCAAATTGGCCGTGCTGTGCGCGCCCTTGACCCAGCGCCACACCCATGGTGACCTGACCGACTGGTTTGACCAGCGTGAAACGCCCGCCGGTTGGCTGCGCATCGGCATGGCCCATGGCGCCGTGCAGGGTGTGCTGGCCGACGACATCGACTCAGCCAACCCGATTGCGGCCCACCGCGCGACCACCGCCCGCCTGGACTACCTGGCGCTGGGCGACTGGCATGGCTGCAAGCAAATCGATGGGCGCACCTGGTACAGCGGCACGCCCGAGCCCGACCGCTTCAAAGACAACGACGCCGGCAACGTGCTGCTGGTCGACCTGGACGGCCCCGGCATGCCGCCCAGGGTGACGGCGCACCGCGTGGCGCGGCACCGCTGGCGGCAGTTGCGCTTTGATGTACAGGTCGCCAGCGACGTTCAGCAGGTCGTCGCCGGCCTGGCCGCCTGCGCTGCCGGCGATGTGGTTGAACTCGCGGTGGTCGGCCAGGTTGATCTGGTGGGTCATGGCCAAATCTCGGCGGCCCTGGGCCAGGCCGAGGGCGTGCTGCGGTGCCTGCGCACTGACTTGACAGGGCTGCGGCTGATGCCGACGCCCGACGACATTGCCGCCCTGCAGGCCGACGGCTACCTGGGCGAGGTGATCACCGAACTGCGCGACACCGTGGGCGAGCAAGCGGCCTGCGCGCAGGACGCGCTGGCCATCCTGACGGCACTGCTGGCCGATCGGCAGCGTGATGCGCCCGCCAGGCCCTTGGCCGGCACCTCCACCCGCACGGAGGTGGCACGATGAAGATCAACCGCCTGCGGGTGACTGAGTTGCGCCAGTTTCGGCAACCGTTTGAACTGCGCGATCTACAGCCGGGCCTGAACCTGTTCACAGGCGCCAATGAGGCCGGCAAAAGCACGCTGGTGCGGGCCATCCGCGCAGCCTTCTTTGAGCGCCACCGCTCAACCAGTGTGGACGACTTGCGGCCTTACGGTGATTCGGCGGCAACGCCCGTGGTCGAGCTCGACTTCGAGATCGCCGGCACGCCGCACAAGCTGCTCAAGAGCTTCTTGCAAAAGAAGCGCTGCGAACTGCAGATCGGCACCCGGCGCCTGGAAGGCGTTGATGCCGAGGACCACCTGGCCGAGCTGCTCGGCTTCCAGTTCGCGCTCAAGGGCGCCAGTCGCGAGGCGCACTGGGGCATCCCCGGGCTGCTGTGGATCGAGCAGGGTTCGGCGCAGGACGTGCATGGCGCCGTCGAGCACGCCGCCGATCACCTGCAGCGTGCGCTCAACGCGTCGCTGGGCGAGGTGGCGGCCAGCGGGGGCGACGATGTGCTGGCCCGCATCACGGCGCTGCGGGCAGACCTGCTGACGGCCACCGGCCGACCAAAAGCCGCCTACTTGCAGGCGATCGAGGCGGCTTGCGCCCTGGCCGCCGAAACCGCCGACCTGCAAGCCGTGGCCCAAATACACCGTGACCAGGTGGACCAGCTGCGCGGGTTGCGCGACGCGCATGCCGCCGATGCGCGCGATCAACCGTGGCAGCAGCTGCGCCAGCGGCAGGCCCAGGCCGAGCAGGCGCTCAAAGGCATTGCCGACCTGATGCGCGCGCTGGACACCGAGCGCGAAAACCAGCGCCGGGCGGCCGGCATGGCTGACCTGCTGCGCCAGCAATTGACGGCTGCGGACCAGCAACAAAAAGCACTCGCGGCCCGCGAGGTGGCGCTGGCTGAGGCGGCCGCCCGGCACGAACAGGCAACCCACCGTGACCGACAGGCGGTGCGTGACGAGGCCGGCATTGCCGCGAGATTTGACGCGGCCCGGCAGGCGCTGGCCGTCGCCCGCCAGGAGAACAACCGCAGCGTGCTGACCCGGCAGTTTGGCGACGCCCGCGACCGTGCCGCCGAGGCGGGCGCGCTGCTGGCGCGGGCGCAGCAAGAGCAGCAGCGGGCCGCCGCCCTTCGGCGCGACGCCCTGGCACTGAGGGTAGAACCAGGCGACCTGAAGGCGCTGCGTGAGCAGCAACAGCGCCTGCGTGAACTGGAGATCGAGCAGGCGGCCATTGCAACCCGGGTTGGCTTCCAGCTGGCGCCCGGTGTGCGCCTGGTGCTGGGTGACGACTCGCTTTCGGGTGAGGGCGAAAGATTGGTGCTGCTGCCGACCACGCTGTTGATGCCGGGCATCGGCACCTTGACGATCACCCCGGGCGGCAGCGACCTGGCTGACCTGGCGCGGCAGCACGGCCAGCGCGGCGACGAGCACCGTGCGCTGCTGCAGAAGTTGGGCCTGCCCAATCTGTCAGAGGCCGAGGCACGGGCTCTGTCGCACCAACAGAAGGTGGTCGAGGCCCAAGCAGCCGACAAGTCGCTGGGGCTGCTCGTTCCGAAGGGCCTGGACGCGCTGACGGCCGACCTGGATACCGCACAGGCCCGGCAGGCCGAAGCCGGCCAGGCGCTGGCACAGTTGCCAGCGGCGCCCGAGACCTTGCCGCCGTCGCTGAACGAGGCCGAGCGCGACTTCGAGCCCGCCCGGCAGGCCGCCGAACAGGCAACCACGCTGCTTCAACAGGCCCGACAGGGCCTGATCGCCGCCAGCAGTGCCATGCAGTCGGCGCTCGACGAGCGGGACTCGCTGCGGGTCAGCCTGGACGATCCGCGCCGCAAGAGCGAGCTGGATGCAAAACGGCTGGCGCTTGAACAAGCCGTTCTGCAGGGGGCCGCCGGCAAGGCCGCGATGGATGCGATGCAGTTGCAGATCGATGCCTCTCGGCCGGACATCCTGCGCCAGGACGTCGACCGCTTCAAGCGCAGCGCTGACGAGGCCGAACGCCAGCACCAGGCACGTGACCGTCAGATGCTGCAACTGGAGTCGATCCTGGCCACGGTGGGCGGGCAGGGGCGCGACGAAGAACTCGCCACCAAGCAGGTGGCGCTGGCGCATGCCGAGCGCAGGCAGGCTGAACTTCGGCGCCGGGCCGACGCCCTCGACCTGCTGCTGGGGCGGCTGGACTCGCGGCGCCAGGCCTTGACCCGGCGTCTGCAGGCACCGCTGCAAAAGCACCTCGACCGCTACCTGCAGTTGCTGTTTCCGGCCGGCCAGCTCACGGTGAATGACAACCTGACCCCCGGCCCGCTGACCCGGCCGCGCGCCGGCGGCGCGGAGATGGCGGCGTTCAACACGCTGAGTTTCGGCGCCCGCGAGCAGATGGGGGTGATCAGCCGGCTGGCCTATGCCGATCTGCTGAAAGAGGCCGGCCGCCCCACGCTGGTGATCCTCGACGACGCGCTGGTGCACAGCGACGACGAAAGGTTGGCCCAGATGAAGCGCGTGCTGTTTGACGCCGCGCAACGCCATCAGGTGCTGCTGTTCACCTGCCACCCCGCCCACTGGCGCGACATGGGCGTGCCGATGCGGGCACTGACGGCCGACCCATCGAGCTAACTTGGTGGCCCTGCCGCAGCCCCCTCAAGGCTGGGCGGCTGTCAGGCCCCTGTTGCCAGATTGACCGGTCGAGACCAACTTGCGTCTCGATCAGGAAAATCGTTGGGTTGCCGCACGCGCATGGGGCTCAATGCCCCGACGCGCCTGCGGCGCCGATGCCGGTTTCAGACCGAACCTGCTGCGCCTCGAAACCTGCTCGGTCTAACGCCGCGCGCGGGCTGCGATCAAGGATAGAGAAGAGCCAGATGCCGACAAAGCCGATCGTCATCGAGAACAGGGCCGGCGATGCGTACGGGAACAGCGCCGAGCCCTTCGGGTTGCCCAAGGTCACCTCCCACACCGCTGGTGACACCAGCGTCAGCAGCACCGACGACGCCAGGCCGAGAAAGCCGCCGATCACCGCGCCCCGGGTGGTGCAATCCTTCCACAGCACCGACATCAGCAGCACCGGGAAGTTGGCCGACGCCGCAATCGCGAAGGCCAGGCTGACCATGAAGGCGATGTTCTGTTTCTCGAACACGATGCCCAGCACCACCGCAACAATGCCCAGCACGATGGTCGTGATCTTCGAGACACGCAGTTCGGCAGCGCTGTCGGCCTTGCCGTGCTTGATCACCGTGGCATACAGATCATGCGAGACGGCGGACGCCCCCGACAGCGTCAGCCCGGCCACCACCGCCAGGATGGTGGCAAACGCCACCGCCGAGATGAAGCCGAGGAACACATTGCCGCCCACCGCATTGGCCAGGTGGATGGCCGCCATGTTGCCGCCGCCGAGCAGGCCGCCCTTGGCGTCCAGAAACTGCGGGTTCGTCAGTACGAAGGTGATGGCGCCGAAGCCGATGATGAAGGTGAGCACGTAAAAATAGCCGATCCAGATCGTCGCCCACAGCACCGACTTGCGGGCCTCCTTGGCGTTGGGCACGGTGAAGAAGCGCATCAGGATGTGCGGCAGCCCGGCGGTGCCAAACATCAAGGCCATGCCGAAGCTGATGGCCGAGATCGGGTCTTTGATAAAGCCGCCCGGCCCCATGATCGACAAGCCCTGCCGGGCCGCGTCGTCCGGTGCTTTGCCGGCGGTGGCGGCGATCTGGGTCTTGATCTCGACCGACTTGGCAAACATCGCCTCGGGGCTGAAGCCGAAGCTGTAAAGCACCATGAAAGCCATGAAGCTGGCACCTGCCAGCAACAGGCAGGCCTTGATGATCTGCACCCAGGTGGTGGCCGTCATGCCGCCAAACAGCACGTAGACCATCATCAGCGCGCCGACGATCACGACGGCGATCCAGTATTCCAGGCCAAACAGCAGCTTGATCAACTGCCCGGCGCCCACCATCTGCGCGATCAGGTAAAACGCCACGACCACCAGCGTTCCCGACGCCGCAAACACCCGCACCGGCGTCTGTGAAAAGCGGAACGCCGCCACATCGGCGAAGGTGAACTTGCCGAGGTTGCGCAGCCGTTCGGCGAGCAAAAAAGTCACCACCGGCCAGCCGACGAGAAAGCCGATCGAATAGATCAGGCCGTCGAACCCACCCACCATCACCGCCGCAGAGATGCCGAGAAACGACGCCGCCGACATGTAATCGCCGGCAATCGCCATGCCGTTCTGGAAGCCGGTGATGCCGCCCCCGGCGGTGTAGAAATCGGCCGCCGACTTGGTTTTGGCCGCAGCCCATTTGGTGATGAACAGCGTGCCGATGACGAAGACCGCAAACATGCTGATCGCCGTCCAGTTGGTCGGCTGCTTGTCGGCCTGGCCCAGGTCGGCGCCCGCCGCCACAGCGGCGCCGCCAACGGCGAACAGCGCCAGCGCAAGCGCCATGCGGCGCAGCGCGCGCGGCGACAAGGGCGCGGTCATTGCAGCGCCCGCTGGGTGATCTGCTCGGTCAAGGCGTCGAACTCGCTGTTGGCCCGGCGCACATACACCGCCGTGATCGCGACCGTGAAAAAGATGATGCCCAGCCCGATCGGCATGCCGATGGTCGTCACACCCTGGCCCAGCGGGGTGGCGAGAAAGGGTTTGTTGAACGCCACCAGCAGGATGAAACCGTAGTAGACAACCATCATCGCCAGCACCAACCACCAGCCGAAGCGCGAGCGGCTGGATTTAAGTTGCTGGTATTGCGGGTCTCGCACAACGCGTGCTGTCAGGTCAGCTTGCATGGCCACTCCTTGTCGGTTGTTGTCTGCCGGCCCGACGCGCGTTGCGCCGGAGATCGGTTTGGGCCGCCGGTGGCGGGCGGTGCAGATAGAGGTCGGCTGGGCCCACCGGTGTCCGTAAATGCTACCGAGCGTGCCGCCTTTGTGCCGGACTGTCTGTTTGCCAGCGAACAGTGCGTACGCCGGAATAGGCATCCAATCTTGGCGGCCCTGATTCAAGACCCGCCATGCCCAACGCGTTCAACTTCTCGGCCTCGCCGTTTGATTGCCTCGACCCCGCGCAGCAGCGGATGGTTCGCGACAGTGTCGATATTGCCTACTTCCGCCCGGACGAAACCATTCTCGGGCCCGACATCGAACCCACGCACCTGTTCATTGTCATCAAGGGCCACGTGTCGCAGTTCGACGGCGGTGAGCAGGTCGCCCTCTACGGGCCTGACGACTGCTTTGATGGCCGGTCGCTGGTGGCCGGCCGCGCCAGCAGCCGTTTTGTCGCGGCCGAGGAGGTGCTGGTCTACGAGCTGGCCAAATCGGCCTTCAACGCGCTGATCGCCAGCAACGCCACCTTCGGCGCCTTGCTGTTTGCGAAGTTCAGCGAGAAGCTGGGCGCACTGGCACAGCGCCACAGCCAGCGTGAGTTGCACACGCTGACGCTGGCCCGGGTGGATGAGGCGTTCTTGCGCCCCGCGCACACCGTCGACGGCGCCACCAACATCGTCGCCGTGGCGGCGGCGCTGCAGGCCCAACACGCCAGCAGCGTGCTGGTGCAAGACGGTGACCGGCTCGGCATCTTCACCAACACCGGGCTGCAGCGCGCCATCATCGACGGCCGGCCCTTGACGGCGCTGGCGGTGCGCGAGCTGGCCACCTTCAAGCTGGTGACCATTGCCGCCAGCGCACCGCTCTTCGACGCGCTGGCACTGATGATCCAGCACCAGGTGCACCGGCTCGTCGTCGTCGCCGACGACCGCATCGTCGGGCTGCTCGAACAGCTTGACCTGCTGAGCTTCCTGTCCAACCACTCGTACCTGATCACGTTGCAGATCGTGCAGGCGCAAGACCTGGCCACGCTGCGGGTGCAGGCCGAGAAGATCACCCGCTTCATCGCCTTGCTGTACCGCGCTGGCACCCGGGTTGGCCAGACGGCCGTGCTGGTGCAGGCGCTGAATGCCAAGTTGTTTGAGCGCACCTGGCAGCTGGTCGCACCGCCTGACCTGGTGGCCAACAGCTGCCTGTTCGTGATGGGCAGTGAGGGTCGCGGTGAGCAACTGCTCAAGACCGACCAGGACAACGGCCTGATCCTGCGCGATGGCTTGGCCGTCGGCCAGGCCGATGTGGCCCAGGCTTGCGCGCGCTTCTCGGCGGCCCTGCGCGACTTCGGCTACCCGGACTGCCCCGGCGGGGTGATGGTCAGCAACCCGGCTTGGTGCCGCAGCGCCAGCGCCTTCACCAGCCTGCTGCGCCATTGGCTGCTGCGGCCTGACCCCGAAGGCCTGATGGCGCTGGCGATCTTTGTTGACGCGCATGCCGTGGCCGGCGACGCACCGCTGCTGGCGGGGGTGCGCGCCGAGCTCGATCAGTTGGTGGCGGCCGACGATGCCTTGCTCGGCCGCTTTGCCGCAGCGATCGATTCGTTCCCCGACGCCAGCGGGGGCTGGTGGACCCGGCTGCTGCAGATCGGCGACCAGGCCGGCTCAGCCACGCTCGACCTGAAGAAGGCCGGCATTTTTCCGATCGTGCATGGCGCGCGCAGCCTGGCGCTGCGCGACCACGTGCCGCAGACGGCCACCGCCGCGCGGCTGCACGCGCTGGTGGCACTGGGGCGGCTGCCGGCCGGCATGGCGACCGACCTGATCGACAGCCTGCACTTCTTGATGGGCCTCAAGCTCAAGGCCGGGCTGGCCGAGCTCGACACCCAGCACCCGGTGACGGGCGGTGTGCGCACCGATCGACTCGGCAGCCTGGAGCGTGATCTGCTGAAGGATTCACTGGCCGTGGTCAAGCGCTTCAAGGCACTGGTGCGCCATCAGTTCCACCTCGATGCGTCCTGACGCACCCTGATCAACATGAGCTGGCTCAATTTGCTGCGGCGCCGCTGGATGCTCTACCACCTGGCCGATGCGCACTTCTCGTTCATGTACGACGCCCCGCCGGCCGGGGAGTGGGTGACGCTGGATTGCGAGACCACCGGCCTGGACGTGCGCAAGGACAAGATCGTCTCGATCGGCGCGGTGCGCATCGTCGGCAATCGGTTGTTGACGGGCCAGCGCCTGGCGCTGCTGGTGCGGCCCGACAAGGCCATGACGGGCGACAACATGCGCCTGCACCGGCTGCGAGAGAGCGATGTCGCCAAGGGCTTGGCACCCGAGCAGGCGATGCGCCGTCTGCTCGACTTCATCGGCAGCCGGCCTTTGGTGGGCTACTTTCTGGAGTTTGACGTGGCCATGCTCAATCGCGAGATCTGGCCGATGCTGGGGGTGCGCCTGCCGCAACGCAAGGTCGAGGTCTCGGCGATGTACTACGACTACAAGAACCGCCAGCTGCCAGCACACCAGCGCGGCGGCGACATCGACTTGCGCTTTGCCACGATGATGACCGATCTGGGCCTGCCGCAACGCGATGCCCACGATGCGATCAACGACGCCGTGATGGCCGGGCTGGCGTTTGTCAAGCTGCGGTGTTTGTTGCAGGGTGGCTGACAAGCCTGGTTGCGGCGCGGGTGCGCGCTGGCGAACAGACGGCCTGCGGCACGGCGCCTATAAGCGCTCACCACCAGCCCGGGGGGGTGCCGCCATGAAATAGATTCTTGTCCTGTACCGGACGCTGAACGGACAACCCGTCTTGACGCATACCGTCTTCGACGGCAAAGCCGCTTGCGAGCACCGCATCGAGGCCCTGACCAAGATGTTCGAGTACCTGGGCCACGACCACGGGATGGCGCAGTGCCAGCAAGCCAAAACGACTTGACGGGCCGGCGTACCGAGCACGACACCAACGATCCCCCACCACCCGCTTTCGGGAGAACCGCGCCATGTCCCCATCCATGCAAGCCGCCGTTGTTGAAGCCTTCGGCAAACCCCTGGCGCTGCGCGAGATGGCCGTCCCGGCCGTCGGCCCGGGCCAGATCCTCGTCAAGACCGAGGCCTGCGGCGTCTGCCACACCGATCTGCATGCCGCCGGCGGCGATTGGCCGGTAAAACCGCCGCTGCCCTTCATCCCCGGCCATGAGGGCATCGGCCGGGTGGTGGCGCTGGGCGCGGGCGTCAGCGCCGTCAAAGAGGGTGATCGTGTCGGCGTGCCGTGGCTCTATTCGGCTTGCGGCCACTGCGAGCACTGCCTGGCCGCCTGGGAGACCGTCTGCGCGCAAGCGCAGTTTGGCGGTTACACAAAAAACGGCGGTTTTGCCGAGTACATCCTGGCCGACCCCAACTACGTTGCCCACGTGCCGGCCGGCCTGGCACCCCAGCTGGCCGCGCCGTTGATCTGTGCCGGCGTCACCAGCTACAAGGGCCTGAAAGAAACTGGCGCCAGGCCCGGCCAGTGGGTGGCCATCTCGGGCATCGGCGGGCTGGGCCACCTGGCCGTGCAGTACGCCAAGGCGATGGGCCTGCATGTCTGCGCGGTAGATATCGACGACGGCAAGCTGGCCCATGCCACCCGGCTGGGCGCCGATGCCGTTGTCAATGCGCGCCACGGCGATGCCGCCGAGGCCGTGAAGCGGGCCACCGACGGCGGCGCGCACGGCGTGCTGATCACCGCACCGTCACTGGGCGCCTTCAAGCAGGGCGTGGGCATGGCGCGCAAGCGGGGCACCTGCGTGCTGGTGGGCCTGCCGCCGGGGGAGTTTCCGACCCCGCTGTTTGACGTGGTGGCCAATTGCCTGACGATCCGCGGCTCGTTTGTGGGCACCCGCCAGGACATGGCCGAGGCGCTGGCGTTTGCCGCCGACGGCCAGGTGAAGGCCGATATCGAGTTGCAGCCGCTGTCGGCCATCAACGCCGTGTTTGCCCGGCTGGCGCAGGGCGAGGTGCCGTCGCGCGTGGTGATCGATTTTGCCGGCGCTTGACCGCCGGTGGCCGCCGCAGCGCTCAGCGCCGCGGGGTTGACTTTCGCAGGGCCCGATGGCCAGGATGGGCCGGATGCAACCCGTTGACCCCTGCGCCGGCCCACTGGCAGCTTGAGCGGCATGGCCTATCGCGCCAACCTGGGCGGCCAGGCCTACGGCTTCAACTCACTGGCCGACCTGATGGCCAAGGCCAGCCCGGCCCGGTCGGGTGATCAGTTGGCCGGCATTGCGGCCGATTCAGCACGGCAGCGGGTGGCCGCACAAATGGCGCTGGCCGATCTGCCGCTGGCCACGTTTTTGCAACAGGCGCTGGTGCCGTATGAGCAAGACGAAGTCACCCGGCTGATCATCGACCACCACGACGCCGCCGCTTTTGCGCCGGTGGCCCATCTCACCGTGGGCGGGTTGCGCGACTGGCTGCTGGGCGACAGCGCCACACCCGCCGTGCTGGCCGCGCTGGCGCCCGGCTTGACGCCGGAGATGGTGGCGGCCGTGAGCAAGCTGATGCGCCACCAAGACCTGCTGCTGGTGGCCAGCCGCTGCCGGGTGGTGACGCGGTTCCGCTGCACGCTGGGCCTGCCCGGCAC